>JACUUW010000011.1 GCA_014859075.1 Desulforudis sp. | reverse complement strand
TTGAAAGGATTCCGCTGTGCTACCGACATGTTCGTAATCCTGGCGGCCTTTTTGCTGGTCTGTCCCCTGGCGGCAACCGCCGCCGTCCAGGAGCGTGACCGGGTTATCCAGCTCACACTCGGAGAGCTGACGGCCCTGGTCGGCACCCAGTCCCCGAAGGCAATCAGTATTCCACCGGGGAAAACAATCGATTTGTTGCCGTCACTGGCCGCGGGCACCCTGCAACCGGGTTTCTGTGTTTCCGCACTGTTTGACCTCACGGTGAACGGGCCGGTCGTTTTCTCCTTTGTCGCCGTCCCGTCAGGCACGGACCCGGTCACCGCCCTGCCGACACTGCCGACACTGCCGCCCGACGGCCAGCACACCCGGGGTACTTTCCCGATGGCCGATCTGCAGCTCACCTTTCCCGCGGAAGCAGCGCATTCGGACGGCCACCTTGTTCTGGGTGACCTGGAATACGACCCACCCATCAGCGGAACCGATGCGCTGACCGGCGAACAGGTCCTGAATTCCGGCAATTACGGGATGGTTCACGAAATCGTCTTCGAGAGGCTCGAGAAAAGTACGGCGCTATTGTTGAACCCCCGCGGCGGCGTTTACTGTGGTGCACTCAGCATGAATAATCTGGTGTGGGAAACACCGGTGGAGAAATACCTGTCGCCGCAACGCCAGGCAGTGATCATCCAACGGATGCAAATTCCGGGAAGGGTCCGTGTGGAGTATTCGCCCCCGTCCGGAAGTCACCTCCCAGTCAATTTTCTGCTGTTGGATTTGCCAGAGAACAAGGAACAAAGTTAAAACGGAAAGCCCCCGGCGAGGTGCTTTCCGTTTCGGAGAGTCTACTGCAGGCCTTTTTCCGCTCGCAACAGCGCCAACTTGACAAAGTTGCCGCACTCCCTGGACGTTAGATCTCCGTAGTCGCGACCCTTGATCTTATGGGCCGCGCCCATCTCCTGCGCCAGTTCGTACTTAAGGGCGTCACTGAGCAATTTGGCCATTTAATAACCCCCCTCGACAGTTAGTTTTCCGAAAAGAACGCTGAAATATTCACACGTTATTTAACGAAAAAACCATATTGAAGCAAAAGAGGAAGTAGAATCAAAAATACACGCACACGGCAAAACGAGCATAACACAGAGCACGCGCCAAAAAGGGAGCGTGCCCCGCTCCAGGTTTCGAGGCACGCTAGTCCACTTCCTCATCGTTTCTCGCGCCGGAGGGTTCCGCACCCCCCCCCGGTCTTGCCCCCGGTGTCCCGAGCACTTCCTTGACCTTCTGGGCGATCTCCTGAGCCATCTCGGGACGCTCCTTCAGGTACTCACGCGCGTTTTCCCGCCCCTGGCCCAGCCGCTCCTGTCCGTATGAATACCAGGCCCCGCTTTTCACCACCACCCGCAGGTCTGTAGCCACGTCCAACAGGCTGCCCAGCCGGGAAATACCCTCCCCATACAGCAGGTCAAATTCGGCCTGCTTGAAGGGTGGGGCCACTTTGTTCTTTACCACTTTCGCGCGCACCCGGTTACCCACCGTCTCGGCACCCTGTTTCAGCGCTTCAATCCGGCGCACCTCAAGGCGGACCGAAGCATAAAATTTTAGGGCGCGTCCGCCCGGAGTCGTTTCCGGGTTTCCGAACATCACGCCCACCTTCTCCCTGATCTGGTTAATAAAAATGGCCGTGGTCCTCGACTTGCCGATGACGGCCGTCAGCTTGCGCAAGGCCTGGGACATCAACCGGGCCTGCAGCCCGACGTGGATGTCGCCCATCTCCCCTTCCAGTTCGGCCCGCGGCACGAGAGCAGCCACACTGTCAATCACCACCACGTCGACCGCGCCGCTCCGGACCAACGCCTCCGCAATTTCCAGAGCCTGCTCGCCGGTATCGGGTTGAGAAATCAACAATTCTTCAATATTCACGCCCAGTCTCTCGGCGTATCCCGGATCCAAGGCGTGTTCAGCGTCGATAAAGGCCGCGTTGCCCCCCATTCTCTGGGCCTCGGCGATCACGTGCAGGGCCACCGTGGTCTTACCCGAGGCCTCGGGACCGAATATCTCAATCACCCGCCCGCGGGGCATCCCGCCCACGCCCAAGGCCAGGTCCAACGCCAGCGCGCCTGTGGGAATTACCTCCATTTGCAGTTTCGCTGCGGCTTCACCAAGCTTCATTATCGAACCCTTTCCAAACTGGCGCTCGATCTGGGCCAAGGCTAGTTCAAGAGCCTTTTGCTTGTCCGACATGTTTTTTTTACCCTCCCCTTCAAGTTCTTTCCCCATTGTAAGGCAAAAAGCGATTTTTGGAAACAACCAATGTTGAATAATTACAAGGATGGTGGAATCAAAGGCAGGTTATGGTGCCCCGGTGTCCTGAAGAGGTTCTTCGACCGCTGGAGCCTTCGCGCTAAGGGAGTCCTTCAGAATCTTGAAGGCGGCATTCACCGTACCCATGCGTACCGCCGATCGAACCCCGGGCAGGATCAGGCGATGACACTGCGTTCCCTGGTCGGAAGCCAGCGCGACGTAGACCAAGCCCACCGGTTTCACCAGGGTGCCCCCTTCCGGACCAGCGATCCCGGTGATGGCCAACCCCAGGTCCGAACCAGCTATCCGACGGATGCCTTCGGCCATCGCCACCGCCGTATTCTCGCTGACCGCTCCATACCTCTCCAGGATCTCGTTCGGTACACCCACCAGTTGTCGCTTGAGGTCATTGTTATAAACCACCACGCCGCCGCAAAAATAGCGGGAACTGCCCGGTACATCGGTAAACCGCGCGGCCACCATCCCCGCCGTGCAGGATTCGGCTACCGATATGGTCAGTCCCCTCCCGAACAACATATCCCCGACCGTTCTTTCCGGTGCCTCATCATCAACCGCAAAGACATACTCGCCTACAAGCCCGGTGATTCTACCGGCCAGTTCCTCAACCAGGCGCTCAGCGGCGGCCGGGTCGACCGCGTGCGCACTGACCCGTACCTGTACCTCCCCGGGCTTGGTCAGGTAGCCCAATCCTGGATTTCCCGGACCACCAAGGTCCTTCAGCTTCTCCTGAACCGTGTATTCGGGAATGCCGGTGAGTTTGAGCACTCTGGTTCTGAGCACTTCGCCCCGTCCGGGAATCTCGAGAAGATACGGCCTCACCGAGGTTTCAAACATGGCGCGTAGTTCACGCGGTGGGCCGGGAAGGATAATGATAATCTTGCCCTTGTCTTCGATCAAGGCTCCCGGCGCAGTGCCCTTGTGATTGGGTAAAACTCTGGACCCTTCCGGAAAACGAGCCTGGCGGGCACAGATGCTCGGCATCTCAGTCCCCCGCCGGGCAAAAAACTTCCGCATCTGCTCCAGGGACTCCGCATCGGTCACCATCGGCACGCCAAGCACCGATGCCACCACATCCTTGGTAATGTCGTCGGTGGTGGGGCCCAGCCCTCCGGTGGTGACAACAAGGTCGGCCCGTTCGAGAGCACCCCGGACGACCTGCTCCATGAGCGTCCAGTCATCCCCGACCGTGGTCTGCAGTATGACTTCTATACCCAACTTGGCCAGTTCGTGACCCAGGTAAACGGCGTGCGTATTGGAAACATCACCGAGCAACAATTCACTGCCGGTAAAAACCAGCTCACACTGCATATTAATCACCCACCGAAAGCATAAATCATATTTGTGAATTTGACAACATACTTTTGAAAAATATAGGACCCCGGGAGCCGGTCCAGCTGTCTTGTTTCTCATTTAATAAGGGCTTTTAACGAAACACGTAGCACCAAGATTGTGAATTTAAAAGCATTTGGGCTAGGCGGCTGATCCATCCATTAAGCTCCGAAACTCATCGCCGGAAATCTTTTCCCGCTTGAGCAGAAACTCGACAATGCCCCGGAGACCAGCCTGATGACTCTCCAGGCTTTGCCGAACCCGTTTTTCCTGGCATTTCAGAATGTCACCCATAGCCTTGTGTTTGGCGTCCGGCGGTAGACTGTCGAGGCTCACAAAACCCAATTCGGACATGCCGCCCCGGATCAACTGCTCGGATATCTGCAAGGCCTGTTCAATATCACCGGCCGCACCGGTACTCCGAAAACCGAGCATCATTTCTTCGGCCACCGCCCCGGCCAGGAGCACCGCAATCTGGTTCTCCAGATAGTCCTGACTGTGCAGGTACCGGTCGTCTTCCGACGTCTGGCGCATGTAACCCAGCGCGCTGCCCCGCGGGGTAATGGTCAGGGTAGACACCGAGCCCGGACGAACAAATTCACTTACCAGAGCGTGCCCCGTCTCGTGTATGGCGACGCGCTTCATTTCCTCGACCGACGGCCGCCGGTCCAGCTTCCCGCCCATGATCACTTTGTCGATCGCCTCGTGAAAATGGGTCTTGGTGACCTGGTCCACACCCTCGCGCATGGCCAAAATCGCCGCCTCGTTCGCCAGGCTTTCCAGGTGGGCCCCGGAAAAGCCGAAAGTGTCGCCGGCCAGTTCGGCCAGACTCACGTCTGGACCCAACGGCTTGTTACGTGTATGCAGGCGCAGGATCTCCAGCCGCCCTTCCTTGTCCGGCAGCTCGACCCGCACCTGGCGGTCAAAACGCCCCGGCCGCAGGAGCGCCGGGTCCAGCATGTCCGCCCGGTTGGTGGCGGCCATCACCAGGAGTTGCACTTCATCATCCACGTCGATGCCGTCCATCTCCACCAACAACTGGTTCAAGGTCTGGTCGTACTCCAAGTGGCTGGAAGTTTTGCCCCGCGTACCACCCAGCACGTCAATCTCATCGATGAACACCAGGGCGTAGTTTTTCTTATGTTTCAACGCCGAATCCCGGGCGGTCTTAAACAACTTCCGCACCCGCTGGGCACCCACGCCGGCGTACATCTCAATGAACTCGCTCCCGCTGGCCGAGGTAAACACTGCGTCGGTGTAGTTGGCCGCGGCCCGGGCCAGAAGCGTCTTTCCCGTCCCAGGCGGTCCGGTGAGCAGGATCCCTTTCAGCGGCCTGATCCCCAGGCGGCGGATTTCCTGCCGATTCTTTATGAAATCCAGGGCCTCCCGTAGTTCTTCGATAGCGGAAGCTTGACCCCCCACGTCGTAAAACGAAACCTGCACCTGGGCCTCTGAAGGCACCTTGTGGAAAGTCTTTACCACGCCCCGGGAACGCATCAGGTAAAACGCCAAACCGCCCAGCACACCCAGGAACAATAGAGGCCCGACGTTGTACCCGGCAACGACCAGGTAGATGACCAAGGCCGCACCGAAACCGATACTAACCTCTTTGTACATATAGTCCACCCCCGCCTCCCGATTGTGCCTGATCCTGATAGTGGTTACGGGGAATTACCTCCAGCAGGTGCCCGTTGACTCCCTCCAACTGGAGATAAACGCAGTCGCTGTCCACGAACACCCGGGCCTCAGCCCCGGCCTCCCGGGCGTTTTCATCCACGACCGCAGCCATTTCCGGGAAACTGCCCTGCACAATGGCCTGGTGTACCGCAAACTGACTTTGGTAGTAAGCCTGCGACAATTTCGCATCACGTTGATCTTTCACGACCAACTGGAATGGGCGACCCCCTACTGACTGTTCGACCCGACGACTGAGCTGCTGATATGTTTCCATCAAGTTTTCGGTACGTTTCAGATGTACCACCACCCGGAGAAACGACGTGCTGTCGTCGATCTCATAAGACTCCACCGCACTGTTCTCCTCCAGTGCCTGGATCAGCGGCTGGTGGTAGCCATAGCTCTTATACACCCAATGTCCACCCAGGAGGAGGACCAGCCCGGCGACCAGGGCCACAAGTACGATTCTCAAGTTCAGACCCTGCCACTCCCACTGCATTCAATCGCTCCTCTCACTCTCTCCAATGACATTCATGAATTATAACACAATCCCAATTTCCTTTCCTTATGAAAACCCTGCCAGTCCACGCTTTCATCCCGCCAAGCAAAAACCCCGGTTCCGTACCGGGGGTCTTACAGATTCTCTCTCCTCTCACTTCCCACTTCTCACCTCCCGACGATCTCGCCCCAGAGATCATAGGATCCAGCCCGCGTTATCCGGACCCGAACAAACGTGCCGGGATCCAGTTCCTCCCCGGCTTCGAGAAACACCCGTCCGTCGATGTCGGGCGCATCGCTCTCAGACCGCCCGTAGTAATGCCGCCCTTTACGCCCTTCCACCAGTACCGGGACCTCCGAACCAACCCGAGCGCAGTGCAGGGACAAAGAAACGTCACGCTGTACGGCCGCGGCTCTTTCCAGCCGCTCCTGTTTCACCGCCTCCGGAACCTGATCGGGCATTCGGGAAGCGGCGGTACCCTCCTCCCGGGAGTAAGCGAAAAAACCGGCCCGGTCCAGCCGTGCCTCGCGAAGAAACTCGAGTAGTTCCTGAAAATCGGACTCGGTTTCACCGGGGAAGCCGACCATAAAAGTGGACCGAATGGCCAAGCCGGGCACGGAATGCCGGAGAAACCGGACCAGTTTACGCAGGTCGTCCCGGTTTGTCTTCCGGCCCATGCGCCGTAGCACGGGCTCGGCGGCGTGTTGCATGGGAATGTCCAGGTACCGGCAGACCTTCGGTTCCCCGCACAACAGTTCCACAAGCTCAAAAGTGATACCGGTCGGGTAACAGTACAACAGGCGTATCCATTCCAGCCCTTTCAAACGGACCAAGCGGGTCACAAGACCCGCCAGCGTCGCACCGTTACCCAGGTCGGAACCATAACGCGTCGTATCCTGGGCAACCAGGATGAGTTCACGCACACCCCCGCTTACAAGCTGTGCCGCCTCCTCCGCCAGGGTATCCGGCTCCCGGCTGCGGTGCGAACCACGCAGGCCGGGGATTACGCAATAGGCACAGCGGTTGTCACATCCTTCCGAAATCTTGAGGTAAGCCGTGAAGGGTGAACCGCTCAGCACCCGCGGCAATGCCTGCCGGCCCAAGAAACCCGGCGGACCGACCTCACGCACGCGTTCGCCCATGGCCGCCCGCCGGACAATGTCCACGATATCGCCCACCCCGCCGGTACCCACCACCCCGTCCAATTCTGAGATCTCCCGCAACAACTCGTCGGGGTATCTCTGGGCCAGGCAACCGGCAACCAGTAGCACCCGGCACCGGCCGCGTTCCTTATAACCGGCCAGTTCCAGGATGGTTTCGATTGACTCCTCTTTGGCCTCCTGTATAAAAGCACAAGTGTTGACAATAATGACATCGGCGTCCTGCTCGCCGGCGAGCTGGAAGCCGCCGCCCTCCAGGAGCCCCAACATCACTTCACTATCCACGCGGTTTTTGTCACAACCCAGGTTGACCAACGCAACCCGGCTTTCCTTACTCTTCGACGGTGAATTCATGGTTGATGGGCACGCCCCCCTGTGCCAGGGGACCCAGGTTTTCTCCGTTCAACTCCACCTCCACCACCCCCGGATTGCCCAATCTCAAGGCAATTCGGTCCTGGCCCTGGAACCTGCGCGATTCCCCGGCCCGCACCGTACCCTGGAAAGCCTCTTCACCGTCAACCACGACCCGCATCCAACAGGCACTGCCGGTAACCCGCAGTACCAGGTCGAGGCCCTCCGGCGGCGCGGGTTCATCCCCCTGGGGAGGTTCCGGTTCCGGAATGCCGGGAAGCGCATCCTGGGTATCCTCGATGCCCGTCCTGGGCGGCACGGTCGGCGCCTGATCCGCACCCCGAAGGGAACCGTACAACGAATTGAAAGCCACCAAGGCGATGATTACTCCGGCGACCAGCAGAAAACCTGTATAACGGGGCCTTCCCCCGCCGTTCACCGGCGTGGTGGGCCGGTTTTCAGCCGTTTCCCTGTTTTCCGGAGGGTATTCTCTGTAAAATTCGACCATCATGGCGTCAGCATCAAGACCGAGAAACCGGGAATAGGTGCGTAAAAAAGCCTTGACATAAACACGCCCGGGCAAGATCTCATATTCATTGTTCTCAAGGGCGACCAGGTACTTTTTCCGGATTTTGGTCTCCTCTTCAACCGCATCCAGCGAAAGGTCCTTGGCTTCCCTCGCTTTTTTCAGGACTTCCCCCAGGGGCATCAACTCACCTCCTTGTGGGATTCCGGAGTTGGCTGCACGTTGATGTTACCCCTATTGTTTACGACGCCAGGCAAATTGAATCATTGATTACCGAGTCCACGGCTGTGGAATTGCCTCCTAAAATAAAAGACTGAATTTTCTATAACTGTAGCACGGCAGTTATTTTCGGTCAATTCTCTCGCCTTGCCCGAAGTGCTGCTGATACTGCTCAACGCTCATCAATACAGTCCTTGGCTTGCTCCCCTCGAATCCACCCACGATACCTTTCCTTTCCATGTTGTCGATCAGGCGCGCGGCACGGGCGTACCCGATGTGCAGGCGCCGCTGCAACAGCGAGATGGATGCATGTCCGGTAAGGACAATGATCTCTACGGCCCGGGGGAACAATTCATCTTCGCTGCCCGATTCATCGTCCTCATACCCACCGTTGAAGATTTCCTCTTCATATTCCGGCATAGCCTGCTTCTTCAGAAAGCCGACGACCGTTTCCACATCCTTGTCCGAAAGAAAGGCGCCCTGAACCCGAATCGGCTTCGAACTGCCCGCGGCCAGGTACAGCATGTCGCCGCGGCCCAAAAGTTTTTCGGCGCCGCCGATGTCGAGGATGGTGCGGGAATCGATCTGCGACGAGACCGCAAAGGAAATCCGGGACAGGATATTGGCCTTGATCAGCCCCGTGATCACGTCCACCGACGGACGCTGAGTGGCCACCACCAAGTGGATGCCGGCCGCCCGGGCCATTTGGGCCAGCCGTACAATGGAATCCTCCACATCGCCGGGCGCGACCATCATCAAATCGGCTAGTTCGTCGATAATCACCACGATCAACGGTAGGTGGGCCCGCTCCTCTTCCGAACCACCCGTCCCGACCACGCTGTTGTACCGCCCGATATCCCTCACTCCGGCCGCCGCAAACAATTCGTACCGCCTTTCCATCTCGCGCACCAGCCACTTCAGGGAGATGGCCGCTTTCTTGGGACTCGTCACCACCGGCGACAACAGGTGCGGAATGCCGTTGTAGTTGGTCAACTCAACCATCTTGGGGTCGATCAGTAAAAGCTTTACGTCTTCCGGTCCGCTCTTGAACAGCAGGCTGTTGATAACGGTGTTGAGACACACGCTTTTGCCCGATCCGGTGGCCCCGGCAATCAGCAGATGCGGCATCAGCGCCAGGTCGGCGATCACCGGACTGCCGGCGATGTCTTTGCCGAGGGCCAACGTCAACCGGGAGGTCGACTGTTTGTACTCCTTTGACTCCAGCAGATCCCGCAGGGGTACCAGGGCGATTTCCTTGTTAGGCACCTCGATTCCCACCGCCGCCTTACCGGGAATCGGGGCCTCGATCCGCACTCCGGGTGAAGCCATGGCCAGGGATATGTCGTCGGCCAGGCTGACAATACGACTGACCTTGACGCCCGCCGCCGGCTGGATTTCGTAGCGGGTTATGGAGGGACCCCGCGATACCTGGAGCACTTTCGCCTTCACCCCGAAACTGTCCAGGGTTTCCTCCAGGATGCGGACGTTTACCGAGAGGTCGTCGGCTTTGCGGGCGCCCCCCCTTGTCCGGGGCCAAGACAGGATGTCCACCGGCGGGGTGTGGCAAGAGGATGATTCGGGCAACCAGACCTGCTGACCCAGACTTACCGGTTCATCCCGGGAAGGAATGCTGCGCTTCGCTTTGGTCCGGTCCCTGGTCTCACCGCGCGGCGTACCCGCCTCCGGATCTGTTTTCTCCGCCGTGTGGTCCAGGATGACAGGCTCAGCCCTGACCGGCGTCTGGTCCTCCACAAAAATGAAGTTCTGCAGTTTGTTCCAACCGCCGCGGGCCCCGCCGAACATTTTGAACCCCAGTTGCCTGCCGATCGCCGAAACGGGCAGTTCGGTAAACAGGGTCATGGCGGCCATGCCGGACGCCACGAGGACAATCCCGCTTCCGATCATGCCGAAGCACTTGAACAACAACCAACTCACGAAGCCGCCGACCGCGCCGCCCCCTTCACCCTCCAGGCCGGCACCGACCACGGTCCGGAAACTGCCGTCGGGATAGTTGGAAACGACCAGCGCCAGGTGTAGAGTGGTCACAAAAACCAGCAGCCCCACCAGGCTTCCGTAAATCTTCCCAGGGTATTTCGCCGGATTGCGTTCCCGGAGCAGCTTGAAACCCCAGTAGCCGGCCAATACCGGGAGCAAGAAAGCTCCATGCCCGGCCAAGATCTTGCAGCCGCGACCCACCAGGTTGCCCACAGCGCCAACCGAAGAGCTGTACAGACTCAGCATCGTCAACACGGCCACGGCGGCCAGTACCAAGCCGAGGACTTCGTAGCGCACCTCTCGTTTAAGCTGCCCGTAAAGTCCCACTATTTAACACCTCGTTACTGGATACTTCGGCAAATACTTGAAAAATCCTTTCCGTTGTCTGGGATCCGGCGGCCTGATATAATACTACCAGACTCATCATGCAATAGAACATGCATAGGCAATACGATTTAATTCCTGCAAGCATCCAGTATTTATTCCCGTACGCCCGTGGCCGTGCGTTCAACTACTGGGGAGGTGAGATTGTGATCCCGGTAAAGGTAAAGGAAATCGCGTTCGACCTCTCGATGAACCCCGTGCTCCTGCTGGTTGACGAGGCCGAGGTCAAGGCCCTGCCCATCTGGATCGGCCAGTTCGAAGCGCACGCCATCGCCTTGGCCCTGGAGGGGGGTTCAGCCCCCCGTCCGCTTACTCACGATTTGCTGAAAACCATGTGCGACGAATTCGGAGGGGCGATCACCAAGGTGGTTATCAACGATGTACACGACGGCACTTACTACGCCCAACTCCACGTTCTGAAAAAGGACTGTGAGTCCATCCTGGACGCCCGCCCCAGCGACGCCGTGGCCTTGGCGCTGCGAAGTGTGGCCCCGATATTCATCACTCAGAAAGTGGCCGACTACACGCTGGCCGTGGAAGAACTGTTCAACGAAGAACGCCAGGAAGCCCTGCGGCAGATTCTCGAGGATCATCAGAAGACGATTAAGAAGTCCTTACACTAAGCGGGGGGCGGCCTTCTCCAAGGCCGCCCCGTTTTTCATCCACCGTACAGGGAGATGCCGATGACCGTCAGACCCAGAATGATGCGATAAGCTACAAAGACGTTAAAATTGCGGGTGGACACCCAGGCAATCAGGAACTTGATGGCCAGAAAACCGACGGCGGCGGAGGTGAACACACCGACCGCGAAGGATAGACTGAAGTCCGCCGGATTCATTTTGATCAACTGCATCAGACCGGCTCCGAAGATGATGGGGGTGGACAGCAGGAAGGAAAACCGGGCTGCCGTGCCCCGCTCCAGGCCCCGGGCGCGGGCCGCTGCCATGGTGATCCCCGAACGGGACACCCCGGGCATAATGGCGAGCGCCTGGGAGAAACCGATCACCATGGCGTCGGCAAAACGGATGTCGAGCAGCCGCTTGACGACCAGGGCGCCGTAGCGGTCCGCCGCGTAGAGCACAAGGCCCATCACGATCAGCAGCAAGCCGATCAGCAAGGGCGCCCGCAGGGTGGTCTCCACGATATCCTCCAGGAACCAGCCGACCACGGCGCCGGGAATGGTCGCCAGCACCAGAAACCAGAACAGTTTCCCCTCACTGGTGCCCCAACCGCGGCTGCCCGCCTGTATCAGCTGCAGCCATTCACGCCAGAAATAGGCGACCACCGCCAGCAGGGTTCCCACGTGCAGGGCCACGTCGAAGACCAGACCCGGCGTTTCAAACCCGAACAGCCAGGGTACAAGTACAAGGTGCGCCGAACTGGAAACCGGCAGGAACTCGGTGAGCCCCTGAACGATTCCCATGAAAATGCCCTCAAAAAGATTCAAACGCTCAAATCCCCCGTTCCAAAATGCACACGATGGTATTATAGCACTGGTTTCAGCCATACGGTAAGGTTATTTATTAAAAACAGGCCTGCCAAGTTCCGGCATCCAGGGAGACCAATCATCCCCTTCGGGAGTCGCGGCGACCGCCCGGTTGATTTTGTCAATCTCACCATCCAGCATGTCCAGGTGGTGCAGGATACAGGCTTCCAGGAACTTAGGCCGTTTGGGAGACTGCCACTCGTAGTAGCCGTGGTGGCTGACCAGCATGTGCAAGATTTTTGCCCGCAACACGGGGGGAAAGCCGGGAATGGCTTCGATCTCCCGACTTACCATTTCGGTACCGATGATGATATGACCCAGCAGGCGACCGTCGTCCGAGTAGTCGATGCACCGTTCGAAAGTGTACTCCCGCACCTTGCCGACATCGTGCAGGATCGCACCGGTTACCAACAGATCTGTGTCGACGCCCGGGTAGGCAGCCGCAACCGCCCGGGCCGTCCGGACCACCCCGAGGGTGTGTTCCAGCAACCCGCCTACATAGGGCTGGTGGTTCCTCTTTCCCGCCGGGGCGCTGCAAAAATCCTCCCGGAACGCCGACGACGCAAAGAAACGTTCCAATAGGGCGCGACAGTGCGGCTCGGCCACCGCCGCCACGGCCGCCTGAAGGTCATCCAGCATCTGCTGCCGGTCCCGCGGGGTGACCGGCAGGAAGTCTCCGAGTTCCAGTTCGTGGTCCGCCACCACGTGCAGCTGGCGGACGTTCAACTGTAGTCTACCTTGAAAGGAAGTCACCTCGCCCTCCACCCGTACAAAATCACCAACCTTGACGCTCGCGGCCAGCTGTTCCCCGTCTTCCCAGACCCGGGCGGCCAACTCCCCGGTTCGGTCACCCAGGGAAAGGCCGAGGAAGACCCCCGGCTTATTCTTGAAGTTCAGTAACTGTTTGCGCCGTACCTGAAACAGGGTGAGAACCGTTTCCCCTTCCCTGAGGTCGGCCACGAATTTCTGCTTGGACATGCCCTCTCCCCCGTAACCCTAATTTCCCGTGCCCAGGCCTTCCGCCAGAACGCGGGCGTTGTAACGCATCAAACCGAGGTAGCTGTCGCGGCCGGGGAGGTCTTCGCCGCCCAGGGGATCCAGGATCAGCACCCGGGCCCCGTACTCATCCGCAATCACTTCGGCCGCCTTGGTGCTGAACTGGGGCTCGGCAAAGATAGCCCCCGCTCCGTGATGCCGCGCCAAGTCAACCACCCGCGCAATCCAGGCCGGTGAAGGTTCCTTGCCCGGGGCATCCTCCACGGTAGCCACCTCCACCAAACCGTAACGATCGGCAAAGTAACCCCAGGCCGAGTGATAAGCGACGAAATGCTTGTTATCCAGCCCCGCAGTCAGGGCGGACAGTTCCTCGTCCAACCGGGCGAGTTCAGCCTGAAACGACTCCAGATTGGCCTTGAAGTAAGCGGCATCGGCCGGGGCGGCGACGCATAACGCCGCACAAATGCGGGGTGCAATCTCGTCCCGGACCAGCACCGGATCAAGCCAGACGTGCGGATCTCCCTGATAATGACGATGCGCAACAGCCTCTCCGTCCACCTCAGGTGCCGTTTCCCCGTGGCCATGTGCAACCGGGTGCTCACGGTCTTCCGCGTGACGACCGGCGGCCCGCAGGTGCATGCCTTCGGTCACGCGCACCCTCACGGCCTCGGCCGGTACCACTCCGGAGAGTTTGTCGGCCCAGTCGTCCAGCCCGGCCCCGACCTGGACCACGACCTCGGCTCCGGCCATACGCTGCATCTGCCGCGGAGCAGGCTCGAAAGTGTGGGGGCTGGCCCCCCCGGGCAGTAGATTAATGACGTCGACCCGGTCGCCCCCGATACTGTGCCCTATGTCGGCCAGCGGGAAGATGGTGGTCACTACCACCGTCCCGCCGTCCCCGGTCTCCTCCGGTATTTCATTATTCGGTGCACCGCAGCCCCACCATGCCAACAGGGGAAGGACCGCCACCCCCACAAGAATACGCTTCACCAGACCCCTCACCAGTCAACCCCCCCAACAAGCCGGCAAGAATTATCCTTATTGCGTGTTGCCCACCGGTATACCCGGCCTTGAACTTTCCCCGGGACCTAGTTCCGGTCCGACCGTCCCTCCCGGAAACGGGCCAACTCCTCCATCTCCTCGCGGCTGAGGTCGTCCACCCCGGCCAGGGATTCCAGATGGTGCCGGAGTTCGTGCCAGACTGTTTCGCGCAGTTCCGCCTCCCACGCCTCGCGGGGCTCGCCGTCCAGGATGGCCGCGAAGGAACCGTAATAAAAAACAACGTAGCTGCCCAACAAGCCGTCCTCGATATACTCGCCCATAATGAAGAATTCCTCGTCCCGCTTTTCCTCGGACAACACAGCGAAGCCGCCGTTCAAGTCGCGGCAGAGACGCGGCGGGATTTCGTCGACCAGTTGTTCAGCCAGTTCGGTAAACTTGTCCAGGGAAAGCCGCATGATCACCCCTCCGTAACCCCGGCGCGCCGTTTAAGCGCCCATCACCTTGACCACCACACGTTTCCTGCGCCGACCGTCGAATTCGGCGTAGAAAACCTGTTGCCACGGCCCCAGATCAAGGCGTCCCCCGGTGATTGGCAGGACCACCTGGTGATGCACCAGGATGCTCTTCAGGTGGGCATCCCCGTTGTCCTCTCCCGTTCGGTGGTGGAGATAGTCCGGCCCGAACGGCGCCAGCCTTTCAAGCAGGTCGTCGATATCCTGGATGATCCCGTCCTCAGCGTCGTTCACGTACACTCCGGCCGTAATGTGCATCGCCGACACGAGTACCATCCCCTCCCGGATTTCACTTTTTTCCACAATCTCCGTGACCTGTCTGGTGATATTCAGGTAGTCCCGCCGTTTGTCGGTATTGAACCAGAGATACTCGGTGAAAGATTTCAAAAACCCGCCCCCATCCAATCCTCATTTTGCCCGGCGTGGCAACGGGGCCGGACACATTATGGAGTTCGTTAACCAGCGCCGAATTCCTCCCGCCGGGGACATTTGACAGGGGATTAAGCTTCAAAGGCGACCTGGGTGCCCGGGGACAGTTCGGGTCGGAGGAAGTGATTTGGATCGGTACTCAAAACCCGGTCGATTCTACCGCGCCCGGCTCCGGTCTCCTGCACCAGTACCGGCACGTCCCCCACCAGCATCTCGTGGAACTTGGGCGTGCCGGGGCCTGGTTCGGCCAGGACGATTTCCAGCTGCGCCACCGTATACAAGATCATTGCAGCGGTGCCTCCCTTCCGGCCCGGGCTTCTTCGATAAGGCGCTGCAGAGATTGCAGCGCCGGACCGATTCCGCCGACCTCGTCAATCAGGCCGCATTCCACCGCTTCCCGGCCGATCAGCACGGTGCCGATGTCCCGGGCCAGTTCACCGGTCCGGAACATCAATTCGCGGAAGCGCTCGTTGGTGATGCGTGAGTGTTTGACGACGAACCGCACCACCCGGTCCTGCATTTTCTCCAGGTACTCAAAGGTCTGTGGTACGGTCAGGATCTGCCCGGTGATCCGGATGGGGTGGATGGTCATGCTTGCCGTTTCCGCAATAAAAGACCTGGAGCAGCTTACCGCAATCGGCACGCCGATACTGTGCCCGCCGCCCAGTACCAGGGAAACCGTCGGTTTTGAAATCGAACTGATCATCTCGGCCATGGCCAATCCGGCTTCCACATCGCCACCCACCGTGTTGAGAATGATCAGGACACCCTCAATGTCCGGGTGCTGCTCAAGGGCCACAAGTTGCGGCAGGATGTGCTCGTACTTGGTGGTCTTATTCTGGTTTGGAAGCACCACGTGTCCTTCGATCTGGCCGACGATGACCATGGCGTGGATGTTGCTTTTCGCTTCCGGTATGGACAACGTCCCGAATTCGCGCAACGTACGGGCCCGGCGGCGCTTGTCCCGTTCGGCCGGGGCGTTGTCCTTATCTGGCGGAGCGTCTTCACCCGAGTCCATTCCGGTGTTTGGCAAATAGAAGCTGTGGTGGTCCATCGCGATTCCTCCAGTGTAAACCATTGTAAACCATTATTCGATGGTCGGCCGGCTCTGCGGCGCGGGCGACACGATCTCAGATTTATTTTTTCTTCGGGCAGGTAATTGGTCCATACCTGAATAAGTAAGATAAAACGTTAACGTCGAGGTAAAAGGAAATGACTACACGCCTTAACCTGGGCCGGGGATTTTTGCTCGCCACCGCCTTCTTCGCCCTGAGCATTGCCGCCGGCTGGCTGTTTTCCCAGGAAGTGGAGCCTTTCTTGCGTCCAGGCCTGGAAAACCTTGTGGGAGCCGCCGAAAAATCGGTCGGGATCGATCCCGAACTGCGCTCGGCAGCCCTGGCCGGCTTTGTCTTTCTGAAAAACCTGTCGGTCGCCGCCATCCTGGTGCTGGTCGGACACGTGGCGTTCGCCGTCCCGACCTTGTTCATCCTGGCGGTCAACGGCGCCGTGATCGGTCTTTTGGCCCGCCTTTTTCTTGACGCCGGCCTGCCGCCGCTGGCTTTTGTCGCCGGGGTCGCCCCGCACGGCGTGATTGAACTTCCGGCCTTGTTGCTCGCCGCCGGCTTTGCGTTCGCCCTGGCCGGCAGGAGGCTCAAAGGCAAAACGGTGCCCGGATTGTCGCCCCGGTTCGGTTTCCTGTTCCGAATCGTCACACCGCTCTTGCTTCTGGCCGCCGTGCTGGAAGTCTACGTCACCCCGCTGGTCATCAGCCGGTTTTTCCCGGGCGCCTAGCCCGGCGCACGCCCGGTGCCGGCCCGCCCCGTTCCCCAAGCCGGCGGCGCCTAGTTCAGCGCCTCGCCGAGGTGCATGGCTTGTGCCCGCACACCTTCGATCCCCCGCAACTCTGCCGTGAATTTCTCGCTGTCTGCCTGGTCGGCCTGCATCGTCACCGTGATGATCCCCCGGGACCGACTGGGGTCCGGAATGCCGTTACGGCTGAGAATGGTGGAACCATGCCGGGTCAGTACGTCCTGCACCTCCGGCGCGCGGCTCGCCCGGTTGTCCACCAGTATGCCGACCACGTAGATGCCCTGGCCCACTTTCCCGCCACCCTTCGGTTTCCTAATGTTCGAGGTTCATTATGCCCAGGGCTTGGCGCATATTACACTTCAGGCCAGCAACATCTTCCGTACTTCCGCGAGCTCGGTGGTCGGCTGTTGACAGGCGCAGTCCCGGCAAACATAGAAGGTCGGTTTTCCCCCTTTGGGAATCATATCCCGGATAAAGGGGGCGATTTCTTCCATGCCGGAGTAATGTTTACCGGGTAATCGGTACAAGAAGACGGTGTCCGGCGCAAAGGTGAGGTCGAGCAGTTTCAATTCTTCCCGGAGTTGGTCCGCATCTTGGTTCGCCGCGACAACCACCTCCTTGCCGGGCACCGTGGCGAACAGCAGGGCTATCAGAAAATAGGCGTGCCCGGCCGGGTAGCGGTCGACGTTCCCCGAAAAACTCCGGAACATGGTCTCGGCCATCGCCGCGTATTCATCCCGTCCGGTCAGGCGGGCCAAGCGTAACAGGTTCAGCGCGGAAACCGAGTTTCCCGAAGGGGTGGCCCCGTCGTAGATTTCCTTGGGCCGGGCCGGAAGCGCTTCGGCGTCTTTTCCGTAGAAGAAGTAACCGCCCCGGGCTTCGTCCCAGAAGAGGCGGTTTTGCTTATCCTGCAGGGCCAGCGCCCTTTCGATCCAGAGAAATCTCGGGTCCGCCTGATAAAGTTCGAACATGGCCCAGGCCAGAAAAGCATAGTCGTCGAGATAGGCCGGGTAGGCCGCCTCGCCGTCCCGGTAGCGGGCCAGCAGGCGTCCCTTCCTATCGCGCAGCCGGGACCAGATGAACTCGGCCGCCTTGACCGCCGCTTCCAGATACGCGCGTTCCTGGAGAATGCGCGAACCCCTGGCCAGCGCCGCGATCATCAAGCCGTTCCAGGATGTGAGCACTTTGTCGTCCTTGAAAGGACGGACCCGCTTCTCCCGGACGGTGAAAAGTCTTTCGCGCGCCGCTTCCAGGGTGGCCTCCCACTCCTGTGCGTCCATGGGCAAATCTGTCGCTCGGTCTTCGGCGTCGATACGATTCAGGATGTTCCGACCTGCAAAGTTGCCCCCTTCCGTTACGCCGTACCACCGACAGACCAGGTCACCGACTTGGGCACCGAGAACATCCTTGATTTCGTCGGTCGTCCAGACGTAAAACCTGCCCTCCTCCCCCTCCGAGTCGGCGTCTTCGGCCGAGAAAAAGCCCCCTTCCGGAGAGGCCATGTCCCGGAGAACATAGCGAAAAATCTGTCCGGCCACACGAGCGTAACGGTCCCCGCCTGTGGCCTGATACGCCTCAAGGTAGGCCAAGGCCAACAAGGCGTTGTCGTACAGCATCTTCTCAAAGTGGGGCACCAGCCACTGCCGGTCCACCGAATAGCGGGCGAAGCCGAAACCCAGGTGGTCGTATATACCCCCGTCGTGCATCGACTGCAGCGTTTTCTCCACCATGGAAAGCGCTTCCCGCTCCCCGGTCCATTTCCAATAGTGCAGCAGGAAGGTCAGGTTGTGCGGGGTAGGGAACTTGGGTGCCTCTCCGAATCCGCCGTAGACCGGATCGAAGTTTCGTTTCAGGGCTCCGTATGCTTCCCGTAGCGTTTCCACGCCAAGGTCACCTGCGTTTTCTTCCCGGAAATGAGGCTGGACCGCTTCGGTGATCTTCTCGCCCACCTCCTGAATCTTCTCCCGGTTGGTCTCCCATTGATCGCGGATTTTGTCCAATATCTCCATCAGCCCCGGACGCGTATACTTCCGGCGTTTTGGGAAATAAGTACCCGCGAGGAAGGGTTTCCTGTCCGGGGTCATGACCACGGTGAGCGGCCAGCCGCCGCTCCCGGTCAAGGCTTGGCAGACGGTCATGTAGATGTGGTCCACATCCGGTCTTTCTTCCCGGTCCACCTTAATGGAGACGAAGTGCCGGTTTAAGAATTCAGCCACTTCTTCATCTTCAAAGGATTCCCGTTCCATGACGTGGCACCAGTGACAGGTCGAATAGCCGACGCTCAGGAATACCGGCTTGTCCTCGCTCATTGCCTTGCGAAACGCCTCTTCACCCCAGGGGTACCAATCAACAGGGTTGTGGGCGTGTTGCAGGAGGTAGGGACTTTTTTCGTTTATCAACCTGTTTGTGTGTTTGTGTTCATTCATGCCTGCTCTACCCTTTCATCCGGAATATATTAGTATGAGTCTTGGCATATATGGACTATCTTGATCAGAACGCCGGTTGTTTTATACGGCCGTTTCCAGTTTTGGGTTATCATTGGGTTTGTTGCTTATCCACGGCTTGTCCCTGTTAAAACGGCTGCTTGACCGGCATAATACTTAAGAGGTGGTGATCGGCGTGGAAACGGATATCGAGTGGCACAAATGGAAGCAGTTGCTCGGGAAAGCGGTCCACACGGCCCGCGCACTCGGCGTTTCTGATAAGCATATTGAGGAGATAGCCTACCGTATCGGCGGCCTCCTCGCCGATCATGTCGACCCGGGAAACCGGGAACAACGCCTGCTAAAGGAACTCTGGGAACAGGGTGACCAGAGCCACAAACGGGCACTGGCCACGATGATAATGCGCATGGTTGACAACGACGCCGGCCGCGCGGGGCCGGCCGCCGAGAAAGATAAACCTGAGACACACTAGGGCCGCCAGGTTCGCCCGCCGTTATCACGGAATGCTCTCGCCCCCACGGACGGGTAGTCTGGTTACACATCCCCACGCTGCGGCCGCCCAACGAGATCAAACAGCGGACAATACCGCGTCAGGGCGGTAGCCACCTGAAAAAACCCGAGGACGATCAACACTCCGGCCCAGAACGGGGAGAGCAGGCCGGTGGCGGCCAAAGCCATCAACAGCACGCCCACCGTCAGCCTGACGGCCTGGTCCGGCCGGGATACGTTGGGTTTGAACCGAAGTCTGGCATCGGCCGTAGAAACCACCCCCGTATTTCCGGTCATTATTCTGACCCACGGCGGGCATGCTTATCAAAGCGAAAGGAGGATTCTCTTTTTCTGTGGGAGTGGGTGGTGATCGTCGGCAGGGATGGTGAACACCGCCGATGGGTTCGGTTGCCCCCGCTCACCCAGCCAGGATTTTCACCTGCAGTCGGCGGTTACGCGGCCCGTCGAACTCACAAAAGAAAACCCCCTGCCAGGTACCCAGGACCAGACGGCCTTGGTGGATCGGAATGGTCTCGGTCGGGCCGACCAACACCGATTTGATGTGGGCGTCAGAGTTACCTTCCAGGTGCTGGTAATCACCGCGCTCGGGCACAACCCGAGACAGATGGGTCTGGATGTCCCGGCTTACACTGGGGTCGGCCGCTTCGTTGATACACACGGCGGCCGTGGTGTGCGGCACGTACAGGCAGCACAGACCCTCTGACACTCGGCTTTGGTTTACCGTCCGGCGCACCTTGTCGGTGACGTCCACGAACTGGTTCCGCTGGTTGGTCTGTATCTCAATCGTGATAAGGACCAAGATTATCCCCCCAGATGAGCGGTTCCGGCTCCGAACCGCAACAAGAGCGTGAATTTATTGGTTGCGTGCGACATCCGTTGTCCTGCCCGGTTCAAGGTCAATAAGCGGATCGCTTCGCCCCCGTGGCGTCAACACGGGCAGCAGGGCCTGCAGGTTATCATCCTTTACCGCATAGTCCGCCCGCGCATCCACCTCCGGGGGGGCGTTAAACGCGATACCCACCCCTACTTCCGAAAACACCAACGCGTCACCCATGCTGTCTCCGACGGCGGCCACCTCCGGCGGTCGTACTCCCAGCAGGCTGCAGATCCGGGGCACGTAGTCCGGCTTTCCGCCCCAAGTCACGTGGATCGACACCCGTCCGTCCAACAAGCCGTCAGTCAACCCCAGACCGTTGCTCACCCAAAACTCAAATCCCAGCGCCGAAGCCACCCGGTCGGCCAACACATCCAGACCGGAGGAGAGGAGAGCCAACCGGTAGCCCTCACCTCTAAGAGTCGCCACCGTTTCCCGCGCTCCCGGGCGCAAGGGAATCTCGCCGACAATCCGCTCCAGCCTTGCCCGGGGCACCCCTTTCCACAGGGCTGCGTCCTGGAGCGCAAACTCCAGGTAACTAATCCGCCCGGCCAGAAAGGCCTGTAGAGAAAGAAAACCCCCGTTCTCCCAGGTACCGAGGCGCTCGTGAATATACTGCCATACGCTGTTTACCGGAGTCAGCGTACCGTCCAGATCGAAGATTACCGCCTTTAGTGAAACGTGCCGAATCCCAACCAACCCCCCGCCAAAAAGCCGTTGCGCAATGTATTGCCGTTCCGCTGTTGACTCGCGTGCGAACCTCACTGCCAGCGTGCCCGGAACCACGACAGCGGAAAACCCGAACCTAATAATTCCGCAACCATCCCGGATATCCTGCCGCCTGACGGGCAAAATCTAAAAGGGAACTCTACTGCATCGAAGGAAAGGGGGTGACTAAACTGGATAATAAGAACATAACCGCCTTGATCGCCAAACTGGTGATGACCTTCGTGGCTGCGTGGATTGCCTTCGGCCTGATTGAAAATGCGGCCTTCAGCTGGCTGTTGCTCACGGCGGTACTCGTCACGGCCGTGAACTACGTCATCGGTGATCTCTACGTTCTTCCCCGATACGGAAACATCGTGGCTTCGGTCGGAGACGGCATCACGGCCGCGGTCGTGGCCCTGATCGTGCACTTGGTATTCCCGGGCGTGCAGGCCACCCTGCCCTCCCTGATCCTCTTCTTCTTCCTGATCGCCGTCGGCGAATACTTCTTCCACCGCTATCTGCTGGCCACCAAGGCCGCGCCATAGACCGGCAGCGGCGATCCCGGTCAGGAGCCGGTGACTCAAGGTCAAGGTGACCGTCACTCCGAACACGCCTCCCGACAACCGGCCCCCGCAGGTCGGTTGTCCATCGTATTCGCCCATAAAGAGCCGCTGACATCCAGTCCTGGGAACAAAACGATTCGGCCCTTAACGTAGCGTCTCCTGTAACAACCGTCACAAGCGCTAAAGTCAAAGTGGCATCTCGAATCATGGGCACTGAATCATGTCCTCCCCGCAGTCCTGTTTTAGAAGGAATCCCTGTTTCTCCACATTTCTACCCACAACTTGTGCATAGGTTCACAACTAGAGTCGGCGTTTTCGTAATCGTGACGCCCGAACATCTGCGCGCCCTTGGATTGCGGCTGTTGTCCTAAAATATAAGTAATTCTAACAACGCTTTTCAGTTTAGT
>JACUUW010000183.1 GCA_014859075.1 Desulforudis sp. | reverse complement strand
TGGCCGGAATAATCTGAGTTACACTGGCCCCGGTATTCAGCCCCGCCGCCTGCAAGAGCCCGCGGAAGCGATCCGCATACTCCAGCAGCCGTTCACGCCTTGCCGCTGCCTGTTCCACCGCCCTGACGGCCGCCCCGATGGCCGCGACCACGCCGGGCGGCAGTCCGGTGGAGTAGATAAACGAGCGGGACGAGTTCACCAGATAGTCAATGAGCGTACGCTCACCGGCGACATACCCCCCAACACACCCGAACGCCTTGCTGAAGGTGCCCATCTGCACTTCAACGGCCTCACCGATCCCCAGCGCGTGGGCCAAACCTTGCCCGCGCGGGCCGAAAACGCCGGCACCGTGCGCCTCATCAACCATCAGCCAGGCCCCGTATCGCTCTTTTAACGCCACCAGTTCGACCAGAGGCGCCACGTCCCCGTCCATACTGAAAACGCTCTCGGTCACGATCAGGGCGCGCCGGTAGTCCGGCCGGTTTTGCTGAAGCAGGTGCCGGAGATGTTCCACGTCATTGTGCCGAAAACGCTTGTGTTCCGCCCGGCTGAGTACGATACCGTCAATGATGCTGGCGTGGGCCAGCTTATCACTGAAGACTACGTCCCCGCGACCAACCAGGGCGCTGATCGTACCCAAGTTGGCGTGATAACCACTCGGGAAGATCAACGCCGCAGCGGTCCCCTTAAAGCGGGCCAGATACTCCTCGACCTCCCGGTAGCCGGTATGGTTGCCGACAATCAGACGCGAGGCGGTGGCCCCGCACCCACCGGAGACGGTCGCCACGGTCATGGCCTCGACCAAGACCGGATCAACCGCCAGCCCCAGGTAATTGTTCGAGGCCAGGTTAAGCATCCGGCGCCCTTCCAGGCTGACCCACGGACCATGGGCGGCCTGCGCCACCTTTAACTGCCGCCGCAGACCCGCTTCCGCCCGCCGGTTGAGGTCCGTTTTTAGGACCTCCAGCCCACCGACGCCCCCGGTTTTTTTATCCAACTTAACCCCCGCCCGCGACACCCGCTCCGGGAACTTGAACCGGTAACTCTCCCGGTGCTTCGTTCCGTTGCTCGGCCCGTTCTTCCCCGCGATCAATCTCAAACCCCAAATCGCTAATCATTTCGTAATCCGCCTCGGGGGTCCGCCCCGAAGTGGTCAGGTAACCACCGATAAAGATAGAATTGGCGGCATACAAACCCAAAGGTTGCAGTGAGCGCAGATTAACCTCCCGCCCGCCGGAGATCCGGATCTCCTTTGCCGGGCACATAAAACGAAAGAAGGCCAGGATCTTCAGGCAACGTCCGGGATTAAACTCCCGCCGGTCTCCCAACGGCGTACCCGGGATGGGGTGCAGAAAATTAACCGGAATGGACTCAACGTCCAAAGCCCGCAGTTCGCAGGCCAGATCGTAAATATCGGCGTCGGTCTCGCCGGTACCCACGATGCACCCGGAACACCCCATCAGCCCCGCCCGGGTTGCGGACTTGACCGTGCCCACCCGGTCCTGGTAGGTGTGCGTGGTCACCAGGTTCGGGGCATGGTTGGCGCTGGTATTTAGATTGTGGTTGTAGCGGTCCACACCGGCGGCCTTCAGGCGGGCGGCCTGCTCCTCATTGAGGAGACCCAGGGAAAGACAAATGCGCATGGGGTAACGCTCTTTAATTTCCCGGACGGCCTCGATCACCTGCTCCAGTTCCCGGTTGCTGGGCGCCCGTCCGCTCCCCACGATACAGTAGGTCTCGGCCTGCAATTGATCGGCTTTTTCCGCTCCCTGGAGAATTATCTTCTTGTCCACCAAGCCGTACTTATCAATCTTCGCCTTTGAAACCGCCGACTGGGCACAATACCCGCAGTTCTCCGAACAAAGACCGCTCTTGGCGTTGATCAGCATGTTCAACCTGACCTTGACCCCGAAGAAATGGCGGCGAACCCGGAAGGCAGCCTGCAAAATCGGCAACAGCTCCGTATCCGGCGCCTGCAGCACCGCATCAGCCTCCTCCCTGGTCAAGATCTCCCCGCGCAAGGCCTTGTCGGCCAGGGCTTCCCAAAAATAATCCGGCCTCTCCTTACTATCCATCTATAAAGAATAGCCTCCTTTCTTATGACCGACCAAGGCCATACCCTCCGTTAAAAGGATTTCCACCAACAGGTAATTGTACAGAACCCGAAGTCGACGGATGGCCAATTTGTACCAGCCGGCGATTGTCAACCCGGTTCGACACTGCGTGGTTAACAATGACATTATATTTAACCAATGTCGCTCAGGTCAAGGAGTTTATAGGCCACCAAATCGGCAACTGCTAGGACCAGTCCCTTGACTGCCAGAAGTTTCTTACCGGCTCCGGCCTGCCCGTAAGCCAAAAACTGAACCGGGCCAGCAGAGCGAAGGGGGCGTAAAAGAGGAGAAAACCGAAAAAGATTAAACTTAACCGCTTCAGCCAGTACTATGATAATTTATAAGCCCCTGGCTGAGCGACCGTTGTCTCCTCTTTCGAAACGCTTTCCTTAAAGGTAGAAATCGTACTCTGCTTAAAGGCGGGTTTAAAGCATAAAACCCGTGAGTTCCTGGTTTGAGCAGACGGTAATGCCGGCTTGGCCGATAAGAGTTGAACGGTGTAGGAATGACGCGGGTTGATGATGACGGAGGCCGCCGGCCCCTGTTCCACAAGGCGGCCCCGGTGCATTATTGCTATTTCATCTGCCATGTGATAGATCACATCCAAGTCGTGAGAGATAAAGAGATAACAAAGCTTCATTCTTCGCTGGGTTGCCTTTAAGAGCTGCAGAATCTGGGCCTGAACGGAAACATCCAGCGCCGAGGTGGGCTCGTCCAGAACCAAAAGGGACGGCTCAACGCTCAACGCTCGGGCAATGGCAACCCGCTGGTTTTGGCCGCCGCTCATTTCCCAGGGATAGCGGTGATAGAACTCCGGCCCGAGACCAACCATTTCCAATAAACCAGCCACGCGTTCCTTGACGTAACGTCCCTTGACCAAGCGATGAACCTGCAGCGGCTCGGCCAGGATTTCACCGACCCGCATCCGGGGATTAAGTGCTCCCTCCGGATTCTGAAAGACGATCTGTATTTTGCGCCGCAAGTATCGTGCTTTTTCCCTCCCAGGCCGAAAAACATCGAGATCCTCAAAGCAAACGCTCCCGGCAGTGGGGCGTAGGAGCCCGGCTACCAAGCGCCCGACCGTGCTCTTACCCACACCGCTTTCGCCTACCAGCCCGAGTGTACAGCCGGGGGCTATAGTAAAGGAAACACCGTCAACCGCCTTCACCGTCCGCCGCTCCAGCCAACCGCTGCGGAAATGTTTTCTCACGTTCTGCACTTCTAACACCGGTAACACCTCACTTTATGTCCAGGGGCCACCTCGCCAAGCGAAGGCACCTCACGCGCGCAAATTGCCTCGGCCTCTCCACACCGCGGCTGAAAGCGGCAACCGGAGGGCAGTTGCATTAAAGAAGGGGACATCCCCGGAATCGGTTTCAAGCCCCGGGCCGGGTGTGATTCCAATAAACCTCCGGTATAGGGATGGCATGGTTGCAAAAGCACAACTTCCGCCGGGCCGTATTCCACCACCTGCCCGGCGTACAACACGGCCACGGTGCCGACCAGCTGCCGGGCGGCAGGTAGGTCGTGCGTGATCAGGATGAACGCCCGCCGGTCCGCCGTAATCGCCTGAAGCAACCGTACCACCTTCTCCCGCAGGGACCAGTCAAGCCCCTTGGTCGGCTCATCGGCGATTAAAAGGCGCGGTTCAAGCGCCAGACCGAGGGCCAGCAACAGCCGTTGCT
>JACUUW010000010.1 GCA_014859075.1 Desulforudis sp. | reverse complement strand
TAAGGACAGCACCGCGCTGCTTTTTATCCTGGCCTACCTGCGGCGCTTCTCGCACCTGAGGTTTGAGCTGGAAGCGGTAATCCTGGATCTCGGGTGGGGGGAGGTGGATTTCCGTCCCCACCGGGACCTGTGCCGGCGTCTGGAAGTGCCGCTGCACATCCGGGTCCATCCGGTGGCGTCGATCATCCGCGGTAAGGAAGGAATGAGCGCCTGCACCCTGTGCGGCAAGCTCCGGGCGGGCATCCTAAACAGCATCGCGTTGGAACGGGGGGCGAACCGGGTGGCGCTGGGCCACCACCTGGACGACGTAATCGAAACCTACTTCTTGAACCTGATTTTTGCCGGCCGGATGAAGACCTTTATGCCCAGCACCTATTTGAGCAATACGGGGCTGACCCTGATCCGGCCCTTGGTGTACCTACCTGAGAAGGTCACCGCGGGTCTGGTGGAAACCGAGAAGCTCCCGGTGATCGAAAACCCGTGTCCCCACAACGGCTACACCAAGCGGGACGAGATGAAGGAAATCGTCAGCGGACTGTCGCACCGCTACCCCAAATTCCGGGAGCGGTTCCTGTCCGGCCTGGAAAATATCAGCCTTCAAAATCTCTGGAACCAAAGGCAAACCGCCCCGGAACAGTCTGCGGCAGGTGACAAGGCGCTATTGGAACCAGAGAACGCCAACAGCGATATGGCAGGAGAAAAGACCCGCCCCGGCGAAGGGGGCGAATAGAACAGCACCAGGCCCCCCGGGGCCTTGAATTGAGGAACGTCGGAAAGGAGGCGGCAGCATGCGTGGCAAATCGCTACGACTGGTGTGCACGGGTAAACACTCCGGAAGCGCGGACGACTTTTGCGCGGACTACACCGAGGACTACCCGATGGCCGGTAAGGATGAGCTACGCTGGTTGCTGGGAGAGGTACAGGAGGCCTGCCGGGCTGGAAAGTACGAGGCGGCGGAAGGACTGTACCGCCGGGTCTTGACACTCGACGAGCAAAATTCCGAAGCCTGGTACGGCTTGGGGATGTTGTTCCTGCAGCGCGGCTGCCTGGAGGATGCTTACGATTACCTCAGTGAGTACGCCGTGCTCGCCAAGGACCTGGAGAGGGCCGAAAAGGTGGAGGTGGTCCTGTTTTTCCTGGAGCGGTTGATGGGCGGCGGAGACGAACTGCCGTCGGAAATCCAGGAGGAACTGGAGGAACAGTTCCTCGCTTCGTTCTCGGAACAAGGCTGGCTGGACCGGCCGCTGGTGGCACTGGAAGGCCTGACGCCCCGGGAGGTCGCCCGAACCCGGGAAGGGAAAGTACGGGTGCTGGTGTTGATGCGGGAGATGGAGTGCTTCCAGCAGGCGGTGGACCGTCTGGCCTTTGGTGCGCCCGCGGGGGCCGCAAAGCGTTCTTAGGAGCCGGGATGAGCACACGAGGGGGAATGGTGTTGCCGAATCCGGATGAGCTGCGTCTGCCCGAGGAATTGCTGGTGGTCGGGGCGGCCGTGAAAATCGGCCTGTTTGACGCCCTGAACGAGGCCCCGTCAGCGCTTGCGGAACTGGCGCGGGCAGTCGGCGCCGATACGCGGGCGCTGGAACGGGTCGTCGAAGCGTTGGGCCAGTCGGGGTACGTGGATGTGAAGGACGGTTTTGTGTCCCTGACCACGGCGGCCAAAAGGATGTTTTTTGAGCCGGAGCACGAGGAGTACGCGGGGTACGCCTGTATGCACGCCTACGCCCGGCTGAAGACCTGGCTCACCCTTCCGGAGGTGATCAAGACGGGCACGGCGCCTCCGAAGGAGCGCACCCCGGAACGCCTCCGTCATTTTATGGACGCCATGCGGCACTACGCCCGCCAGGTGGCTCCGGCCGTGGTCGACTTGTGCCTGGAGGATACCTTGCCGCCGCGGCTGTTGGACCTTGGCGGCGGACCGTTGAACTACGCGGTGCCCTTTGCTGAACGGGGCGTTTCGGTGACCGTACAGGACGTTCCCGAGGTGGTCGAACGGATGCGGCCCTTGATTCCGGCAGGCTTGGACATCCGGATGGTCCCCGGCGATTTCCACGAGTCGGTGAGCCCGGGACCGTATGAGGCCGCGTTCCTGGGGAACGTCACGCACATTTACGGGCCCGATGAGAACCGGGAGCTTTTCAGGCGTATCGCCGATGTGCTGACCCCGGGGGGACGGATAATCATCGTGGACTACGTGCGGGGTTTAAGCCCGCGCGCCCCCTACATGGGTGTGAATATGCTGGTTTCTTCGGCTTCCGGCGGGGTGTGGACGCTGGACGAGTATACCGCTTGGCTGGCGGCCGGGGGCTTCGGACCACCGGCGGTGAAGACCCTGGACGAACGGCAGGTCCTCGTGGCCCGTCTGGCGCGGTAGGTTGACGACGCGCCGTGGATCGGAAATAGTGATAACAGGGGAGCACGCTGTATGCTCGTAGTCGGAATAGACGTCGGGTCGCTTACGGTGGAGGCCGTGGTGGTCCGCGACGGTGAGATGGTCGCCTACAGTATTCTGCCCACCGGGGCGGACAGCCGGCAGTCGGCTGAAAAGGCGCTAGGACTGGCCCTGGAGCGGGCCGGGTGCGGTCGGGACGAGGTGTCGTGTGCCGTAGCCACGGGCTACGGTCGGATAAACGTGCCTTTCGCCGACCTGCAGGTGACTGAAATAACCTGCCACGGCCGGGGTGCTTTCCACCTGAACCCGGACACCAGGACGGTGATCGACATCGGCGGTCAGGACAGCAAGGTGATCCGGCTGGACGACACGGGGGCGGTGGTTGACTTTGCAATGAACGACAAGTGCGCCGCCGGTACCGGCCGGTTCCTGGAGGTGATGGCCCGGGCACTGGAGGTGGACTTTGGGGAGTTGAGCACGCCGGCCGGGGGGGCCGAAACGCCGGCTTCGATCAGCAGCCTGTGTACTGTGTTTGCCGAGTCCGAGGTGGTGTCGCTGATCAGTCAGGGAATCCCCCGGGACAGGATCGCCCGGGGGCTCTTGGAGTCGGTGGCCGAGCGCACCGTGGGAATGGTCAGCCGGGTGGGCCTCCAGCCGAAGGTGACAATGACCGGCGGCGTGGCCAAAATCACGGGCGTGGTCCGGGCCTTGTCGGTACGGTTGGGTGTACCTGTCCGGGTGCCGGACGAACCGCAAATCGTGGGTGCCCTGGGTGCCGCCTTGGTCGCTTGGTCGCGCTTCCTCAGGCGATCGCAATAAAAAACCAGAGCAGCATGGCTCCGGCGATGACGAGTTTGGTGGCCGTGCTGCCCAGAAAGCCGATCAGAGTTCCCAATCCAACGCGGAGTGCCTGGTCCACGGACCCCCTGACCAGCAGTTCGGCGGCAAAAGCCCCAATAAAGGGCCCCAGAATAATGCCGAACGGACCAAGAACAATCACGCCCAGCAGGAGACCGGCGATGCCTCCCCAGACGGCGATCCGCGAACCCCCGAAGCGGTGTACACCCCAGACGGTGGCGGCGTAATCCACCAAAATGGTAAGCGCCACCGCCACTCCCTGACCGACGAAGAAGGCGAAGGAGAGGCTGTCAAACCCGGTCATCAGCCCGTAAACCAACATACCCAACCAGATCAGGATCACTCCCGGTAACACCGGGAGCAGGATGCCGGCAAAGCCGGCAAGGAAGAACAGCAGTGCCACCAGGAGCGCCAACGTCGCCATTAACCCGACCTCCTACCGGTTTTTCCTATCTTAACATGTATGCCGCGGGTGGCCCGGATAAGTATGGTTTTTGGGGGGATTGCCCGGTGAAAGTGGGGATTCTCACGGTGGAGCTGTTCCTGGGGGAAGTCGGTTCCCTGAAGGAGAAGCGCAAGCACATCAAGAGTCTCGTGACCAGGCTGCGCAACCGCTACAACGTCTCGGTCGCCGAGGTGAACCGCCAGGACAGTTGGCAGCGGGCGACGCTTGGTATGGCGGCGGTCAGCAACCAAACCGCGCACGTCGACCGGACCATGGCCGCGATCGTCGATTTCATTGCGGCCCAGGCGTGCCTGGAGATCATTCATTACCAAACAGAAGTGATTTAGATAACAGCGGCACTGGCATCAACCGGCCTGCAACCCAAGTCATGCCATTTGACGAAGCCGTTGACTGGTTGGATACGACCGGTGACTGGAGAGATACGACAGTATAGTCTGAAATTCGAAATAGTTTACCACCTGGAAGGAATTCCGCCGGCGAATGTTGAAAATGCAAGGTTATTGCCATTTCCGGAGCCGGTTTGGCGGTCGGTTTCAGGCGCACAAAGTTCAGACTGACTGAGGAAGGGACGTTCGGCCATTGGCGCCCCAGCTTGTGATTGACACTCTAACCCTGCACTTCGGGGGGGTTACCGCCCTCTCCGGGGTCTACCAGGAAGTGAACCCGGGGGACATCCTCGCCGTGATCGGGCCCAACGGGGCCGGGAAGACCAGCCTGCTCAACTGCATCAGCGGCTTGTACCGCCCCAGTGCGGGACGGATTGTTTTTGAAGACCGGGAGATCACCAACCTGCCCCCACACCGGCGCGCCCAATTGGGTATCGGTCGGACCTTTCAGAATATCGAGCTGTTCAAACACATGACGGTGCTGGAAAACCTGATGCTGGGCCGGCACATCCACATGTCCCAAGGGCTCGTGAGCGGCGGTTTCTATTGGGGACGTGCCCGCCGCGAGGAGGAAGTACACCGGAGACGGGTGGAGGAAATCATCGACTTCCTTGAAATAGAAAGCATCCGCCACAAGGCGGTGGGTACCCTGGCCTATGGCCTCCAGAAGCGCGTGGAACTCGGCCGGGCGCTGGCCCTCGAGCCGCGGCTGCTCCTGTTGGACGAACCGATGGCCGGGATGAACCTGGAGGAAAAGGAGGACATGGCCCGTTTCATTCTGGACGTAGCCGAAGAGTGGGGTACCACCCTGATCCTCATCGAACACGACATGGGCGTGGTCATGGACATCTCCGACCAGGTGGCCGTGTTGGATTTCGGGCGGAAGATCGCCGAAGGCACCCCGGAGGAGGTCCAGAAAAACCCTCTGGTGGTGAAAGCTTACCTGGGCAAACAGTAAGCCGTGGTAAAGGATGAACATTCCCTGATGCAAGAAGGTACCCTTCCAAAACTATTGGTGCGAAACGCGGCCCGGTATGGGGAAAAGGTGGCCCTCCGGGAGAAAGAGTTCGGCGTCTGGCAGCCGGTGACTTGGGTGGAGTACTTGGGCCACGTAAGGCGTTTTGCCCTGGGTTTGGCATCCCTTGGGTTTTCCCGGGGCGACAAGGTGGCCATCATCGGAGACAACCGCCCGGAATGGGTCTATTCCGAACTGGCCGCGCAGGCGTTGGGGGGAGTGGCCGTCGGGATCTACCAGGACAGCCTGCCGCGGGAAATCACCCACATCATCGATCACTGCGACGCTCGCATCGTCGTCGTCGAGGACCAGGAGCAGGTTGACAAGCTCCTGGAAATCAAGTCCGAGATACCCAAGGTGGAGAAGATCATCTACTATGACCCCAAGGGTATGAAAAATTACCGTGACCTTTTACTGCTGTCGTTCGAGGAAGCCGAAGCGCAGGGGGAAAAATTCGAAGACCGGAACCCGGCGTACTTCAACCGGACGGTGGAAGAGGGTCGCGGAGGCGACGTGGCCATCATCGCCTACACTTCGGGCACTACCGGGTTACCCAAGGGCGCCGTGCTATCCCACGACAACCTCCTGGCGATGGCGCAAAACCTCCTGGAGGTCGACCCCCTGGAACCGGGGGACGAGTTTCTCTCGTTTCTGCCCTTGGCCTGGGTCGGTGAGCAGATGATGTCCATATCGGCCGCCCTGTGGTCGGGGATGACGGTGAACTACCCGGAAGAACCGGAGACGGTACAGGCGAATCTCAAGGAAATCGGGCCGCGGGTCCTGTTCAGCCCGCCCCGTATCTGGGAGGACATGGTGTCCAAAGTACAAGTGCGGCTGGACGAGGCCGGCTGGTTCAAGAGAAGGGTGTCGCGGGCGTTCATACCGGTCGGCTACCGGGTTGCGGACTGCCAGTTTGAGGGCAAAAAACCCGGCGCCGGACTCAGAGCGTTGTATTTCCTGGGGGACCTGGTGGTTTTCAGCGCCATTAAGGACCACTTGGGACTGGTCAACTTGAAACGGGCCTATACCGGTGGGGCCGCGTTGGGGCCGGATGTGTTCCGTTTTTTCCATGCGCTCGGAGTGAACCTGAAGCAGATTTACGGCCAGACCGAGATCGCCGGCATTTCGGTGACCCACCGGGACGGCGACATTAAGTTTAACACCGTCGGGCGCCCGATTCCGGAGACCGAGATAAGAATCAGTGAGGACGGAGAAATCCTCTCCCAGGGTCCGAGCGTGTTTCTGGGTTACTACAAGAACGAGGAGGCCACCCGGGAGGCGCTGAAGGACGGCTGGCTGCACTCCGGAGACGCCGGGTACCTTGACGACGGCGGGCACCTGGTGGTAATCGACCGTCTGAAGGACGTCATGCGGTTGACTGACGGGACGATTTTCTCCCCGCAGTTCTTGGAGAACAAAATGAAGTTCAGCCCCTTCATCAAGGAAGCGGTGGCCCTCGGCCGTGACCGCCCCTACGTGGTGGCCATGATCAATATTGAGATGGGTAACGTCGGAATGTGGGCGGAAAGGAACCAGATCCCGTACACCACCTACGTGGACCTGACCCAGAAACCCCGGGTACTGGAATTGATCGTCGGGGAAATACGGAAGGCCAATGGGGACGTCCCGGAGGCAATCCGGGTCAAGAAGTTCGTCGTCCTGCACAAGGAACTGGACGCGGACGACGAGGAACTGACCCGCACGCGCAAGGTGCGGCGCGGGTTCATCTCCGAGAAGTACCGGGTGCTGGTGGAGGGTCTGTACGGTGCAGCCCACGAGATTCCGATCGAGACCGAGGTCAAATACCGTGACGGCCGGCAGGTCACCCTCAAGACCTCGCTGCGGGTGGTGCCGGTCGCGAACGCGGAGGTGAAGGCGTGACGTTTTTCATGCAGATATTGATCAGCGGCCTGGTGGTCGGTGCGGTGTACGCCCTGGTGGCCTTTGGCTTTGTGCTGATTTACAAGTCCAGTGACGTGATCAATTTTGCGCAGGGAGAGTTTCTGCTCGTCGGCGCGTACATCGCCCTCAGCTTGGTGGTGTTCTACCAGGTCCCGTTCCCGGCGGCGGTGGCGCTCACCCTGAGTATGTGCGTGATCCTGGGTGTCGTTGTGGAGCGGCTTGTGCTCCGGCCGTTCATTGGGGAGAGGGTTATATCGGTGATCATGGCGACTATCGGGTTGTCCCTGCTTATGCGGGGGATCATCCAGATGGTCTGGGGCACCGAAACCCGGACCTTCCCGGGGATCTTCCCGGACATGCCGGTGCGGTTAGGCGACGTCGTGGTCTCCCAGATTTACCTCTGGTCGCTGGCCGTGGCCGTGGTGCTGCTTGTTGTCTTCACTGTGTTCTTCAAGTATTCCAGTACCGGCATTGTAATGCGGGCGGCCGCCGACGACCAGGTGGCGGCCCTTTCCATGGGCATCAGCGTGAAGCGTATCATCGCCATTACCTGGGCCATCGCGGCCGTGGTCGCGGCGATCGGCGGCATCCTCCTGGGGAACATCAACGGGGTTAACCCCAGCCTGGCCTATATCGGCCTGATGGTTCTGCCGGTCGTAATCCTGGGCGGGCTGGACAGCGTGCCGGGCGCCGTTGTGGGTGGTTTTATCATCGGCATCCTGGAGAGCCTGGCCGGAGGTTACCTGGACCCATTGATCGGGGGCGGCGTGAAGGAGGTGGCGCCGTTTGCGGTGCTGCTCCTGGTGCTGATGGTCCGGCCATATGGACTGTTCGGGAAGGAAATCATCGAGAGGGTGTAGCATTTGCGTTCCAGAAATCCGTTTGTCATGGACTGCGGCGTCTTCACAACCAACTACCGCGAGGACATGGCCATTTTGCACCACCCGGCGGCGAAGCTGAAGGTGTTGACCATTGCGGCCGTTTTCTTGTTCCTGCCGTTCTTTGTCAGTCCCTACTACGTGAGCGTGGCCAACCTGATCGGGATTGCGATCATCGGGGCGATCGGGCTGAATATCCTGGTGGGCTTCACCGGCCAGATTTCCATCGGCCACGGCGCCTTCATGGGCGTGGGGGCGTATACCGCCGGCATCCTGACGGCCACCCTCGGCTGGTCGTTCTGGATCGCGCTGCCGGCCGGCGGGTTAATGGCCGCCGTGATCGGAGGTTTGTTCGGCATCCCGTCGCTCAGACTGAAAGGGCTTTACCTGGCCATTGCCACGCTGGCCGCCCAGGTGATTATCGAGTTCGGGATTGTGCACTGGCCCGCCCTGACCAGGGGTCCGGCCGGGATGGTTCTCCCGGCCCCCACCATCGGCGGTCTGGTGCTTAACACCGACACCAGCTTCTACTACCTGATTCTCACCATGACGGTGGCCGCCATCGTGTTCGCGCTGAATATCTTCCGGACCAGGGCCGGGCGGGCGTTCATGGCCGTGCGCGACCGTGACCTTGCCGCCTCGGTGATGGGGATCAACATATTCAAATACAAGGTCACCGCCTTTGCGCTGAGCGCGTTTTACGCCGGGCTGGCCGGGGCGTTGTGGGGCCATAACCTGGGAATGATCAGCCCCGAGCACTTCACCATCAAGGTTTCCATACTGTACCTGGCGATGATCATCATCGGGGGACTGGGCAGCGTCATGGGGGCGATCTACGGCGCCTGCTTCATGACCCTTCTGCCGATTGTGCTTCGCGAGTTGGCGGATTTCTTCGGCGGCGGGTTCGCCGGCCTGACCCACGCCATGCTGGCCATGCAGGAAGCCGTGTTCGGCCTGCTCATCATCTTGTTCCTGGTTTTTGAGCCGGAAGGCCTCGCCAAAATGTGGCGTAACATCAAGGATTATTTTAAACTGTGGCCATTCTCTTACTAAGGGGGGATGTATACTCTAAACGACCGGGCTGTCAGGCACGTTAGATTATAAGAGGGGGTAAACGGGATGAAGAAGCGAGGGTTTTGGGGACTAGTAGTGTGTCTGTTGGTGACCGTGGCTTTGGTAGCCGCCGGTTGCGGCGGCGGCACGGCCCCCGAAGGGGAGAAGGAGATCGTGATCGGGGGGATCATCGATATGACCGGCCCCACCGGGGACGTGGGCGCGCCGTACCACGACGGTGCGAAAGCGTACGTGGAGTACGTGAACAGTCAGGGCGGCCTGGACGGCAGCAAGATCAAGCTGGACGTGATCGACTACGCCTACGACATGGACAAGGCTCAGGAAGCATACAACCGTCTGGTGAAAAGGACCGGGGTACCGGCCATTCTCGGTTGGGGCACCGGCGACACCGATGCACTGAAGGGGTTCGTTGCCCAGGACGAGATCCCGTACATATCCGGCTCGTATTCCGAGTACTTGACGGACATCACCCAATCACCGTACAACTTCCTGGTGGCGGCCAGTTACACCGACCAAACCCGGATCGCCCTGAAGTGGTACTACGAACAGTGGGGGCAGGACCGGGCACCGAAGGTGGCGTTTGTGTACAACAACACGCCTTTCGGCACCTCGCACCTGGAGGACGCCAAGGCCTTTGCCGAGGAGCTGGGGTTCGAAGTGGTCGCGGACCAGATCATCGACTTGCGTGCGCTGGACGCGACCACCCAGATGCTGAACCTGAAGAACAGCGCCGCCGATGTCGCGATCATCCAGGGGACTTCAAACATGACGGCGACCGTTTTGAAGGACGCGCGGAAACTGGGCGTGGAAACGCAGTTCATCGGTCTCAACTGGGCGTTTGACGAGAAGGTGGTCGAGCTGGCCGGCGCGGCTTCGGAGGGCTACATGGGCGTGGTGCCCTTCGTCTTCCCGGGTGAGGACGTGCCGGGCATGGTAGACATCAAAGCTTACCTGGACTCCAAGGGCAAGGACTTCAAGGACATCAACCAGAAATTCGTCCAGGGCTGGATGTCGGCGATGATCATGTTTGAAGGGGTGCGCCTGGCCGGCGACGACCTCACCGGGCCGAACATCCGCGCCGGGCTGGAGACCATGCGCGACTATTCGCCCGCCGGGTTGGGCGCGCCGGTGACCTTCTCGGATCAGAGCCACCGGGGAACCGAGTACGCTCGGATCGGCCAGGTACTGGATGGCGGCATAACTTACCTCACCGACTGGATCAGTTACAAGTAGGGGATGGGGGACGGCGGTCTTCCGCCGTCCCTTTCACCAACACCATGGCTTTTCCCAAAATCCGCGACGAATGGCGGGCGGCTTCAGCTTGACCAGGAACCGGGCCTTTTAGTTGGAGAGGGAATGAACGGCGGGGAGGGACTTTGATTTGCTGGTGCTCAATAACGTGGAGGTAATGTACGACCACGTTATTTTGGTGTTGAAAGGGATGTCTTTGGAGGTTCCCGAGGGCAAGGTGGTCACCCTCCTGGGCAGCAACGGCGCCGGAAAAACGACCACCCTGAAGGCCGTCTCCGGGTTGCTGAAGTCCGAAAACGGGCACATCACCGACGGCTTTATAGAGTTTGACGGTGAGCGGATCAACGGGATGGAGCCGGAGACAATTGTGCGGAGGGGTATATTTCAGGTCATGGAAGGGCGGCGGGTTTTCGAGCACCTGAACGTGGACGAGAACTTGATCGCCGGGGCCTATACCAGGAGGGACCGCCGGAACATCCGTCGGGATATCGACATGGTATACGGCTATTTTCCACGGCTCCGTGACCTAAAGCACCGCACGGCCGGTTACCTTTCGGGCGGTGAACAGCAGATGCTGGCCATCGGCCGGGCCCTGATGGCGCGGCCCAAACTGATGCTGCTTGATGAGCCGTCCCTTGGGTTGGCGCCGCTTTTGGTCCAGGAGATATTTCGGATCATCAGGCAGATCAACCAGGACCAGGGTACGACCATCCTGGTCGTGGAACAGAATGCCAACGTCGCTCTGGGCATCGCCGATTACGGATACATTATGGAAAACGGCAAGATTGTGCTGGAGGGTGCGGTCGACCGGTTGGTCGACAACGAGGACGTGCGTGAGTTTTACCTGGGCTTATCCGACGTGGGAAAGCGCAAGAGCTACCGGGAGGTCAAGCACTACAAGCGGCGGAAGAGGTGGCTGTCTTGAGTTCGATAGCGGATTTTGTGCGTCTGGCCTACGAAAAAGTGTACGCCGTTCGGGAAAAGTTTGCCGAGGCCGGCCTGGTACCAGGTGACATCCGTTCCCAGGCCGACCTGGGCCTGATTCCCCTGATCCGCAAGAGCGAGTTAGCCGAACGGCAAAGGAGAGAGCCGCCCTTCGGAGGTTTTCTGACCATGCCGGAAAGCGCCTTGCAGCGGATCTATGTTTCTCCTGGGCCGATTTACGACCCGCAGGGTCCGGGGCCCGACTACTGGCGGTGGGGTCAGGCCCTGTCCGCCGCCGGTTTCGCCCAGGAGGATATTGTGCAGAACACCTTTTCATATCACCTGACCCCGGCGGGTATGATGTTCGACAGTGCACTCCGTCACCTGGGCTGCACGGTGATCCCGGCCGGAGTGGGCAACACCGAACTCCAGGTGCAGATCATGCGGGAGGCGGGCGTCACCGGCTTCATCGGGGTGCCGTCCTTTCTATATACGCTGCTGAAAAAGGCTCAGGAACTGGGCTTTTCCAAGCACGATATCCGACTGCGCAAAGCCTGGGTGGCGGCCGAAAAGCTGTCGGAAGACCTGCGGGCCATCTTGTCCGGGGATTTCGGGGTCGAGGTGTACCAGGGCTACGGAACCGCCGACCTCGGCTGTGTGGCATACGAGTGCTCGGAACGCCGGGGCTTTCACGTGGCCGAGGAAGTGATCGTCGAGGTGGTGGATCCGGAAACCGGGCAGTCCTTGGGTCCCGGAGAACCGGGGGAAGTGGTGGTGACCGTACTGGAACCGTCCTACCCGTTGATCCGGTTCGGCACGGGCGACCTGGGGGCGCTGACCGGTGCGCCGTGCGGCTGTGGTCGTCCGGGGGAGAGACTGACCGGGATTTTGGGCCGCACCACGGACGGGGTGAAGGTGAAGGGGCTGTTTCTGTACCCACACCAGGTGGAAGAATTGCGGTCCCGGTTTGCCCAAGTGGCTTTTTTGCAGGCCGTGATTACGCAGATTGACTTCCGGGACGTTCTGACTCTGCGCGCCGAGCCGGTTCCGGATGCCGACATCGAAGGACTGGGCAAGCGGGTGGAGCGGGAAGCCAAGGAACTGCTGCGTTTTACCTGCCGGGTGGAATTGGTCGCCCAAGGCACCTTCGACGGTACGGAGAAGAACATCATCGACGCCCGTAACTGGGAATAGGTTCGATCCGTCTGGATCTCTACCGGCGGCGCGGTCTGACGGTACCTCGGCGCGGTGTTGGACGGGTGCGCCTGGGTTCTGGCGAATGCTTGCCCGGGCCCGGGATCACGGTGTTGGCGCGGGATCTCGGGGTCGGGTGATACGTCGTGGGATCCGGTACCCACCGGTTGGATGACCCGGCTGCAAGACTGCACAGAGCGCTCGCGCAACCGGCTGAGCCGGAGCTTGGGGTAGCTACTTTCAGACGGCAAGTCGTAGTGCAGTTGGACAAGGCCCGAATCTGGAACTTAAAATAGGGACCAGGAGGCGACGTGCATGGCGGAACGCAACGGTCAGGCGGTGAAGCAATACCGGGAAGGAAATATCACGGCGGCCTTCGGCACTGATCTGTTCGTTCAGGGGGTTACCTTTGTACCCAACCTCCTGTTGAAATCGTACCGGCACATGGGGCTGACCGAATCGGAAATGATGTTGGTCCTACACCTCCTGCGGTTACGCAGCGAAGAAAAAGATCTTTATCCTTCCCCGGAAATGCTCGGTGAACTTATGTCGGGCGGTCAAACACAAGCCGAAAACGAACTGAGAAGTCTCCGGGAGAAAGGGATTATCGCCGTTACCCAGTATTTTCAGGAAGGCGATCGGGTCGTTTTGGAAGGGTACGATTTCGAGCCGCTTTTTGAGAAGCTTTCGGAAGCCTGGGCGCGGAGCAAGGTTCACGAGATTGAGAAGACGGAGGCCATCCTGGACGGCGGAAGTGGCGCCGGGCTGGAAGACCGCGAACTGGGACGGTTGTATGATGAGTTCGGCCGGGAATTCGGGAGACCGATCTCGCCGATTGAGGCGGAGCAAGTGTTGCGCTGGTACACCGATCTAGGGCCGGCGCTGGTCCGGGAGGCGCTCCGGCGGGCCGTTTTGATTGGCAAACACAACTTCAAGTACATCGACACCATCCTGCTGGAATGGCATAAGAACAACGTACGAACCGTGGAGGAAGTGCGTACTTACGAACAGAAGTTCAAGCAGCACCACGGGAGCCGTAAGCCGCGTAAGACGCCTGTCGGCAAGCGTGACCGGGAAAAGGAAAAGGCCATAATTAAGGAATTATTGGAAATGGGCTAAGGAGTCGTGAATCTTCTTGTCGTCGTGCAAGCTTTGCGGAGACCGGGGCATCTATCTGGTGGACCAAGTGGCCGTGCCCTGTAAGTGCATGCAACAGAAGGCCTTGTGGAATCGACTGAAAATGTCGCAGTTGCCGGGAATGATGCGGCAACATACCTTTGATAAGTTTGACTTCAGATATTACTCGCGGGGACGGATGGAAAACGGTCGTTCTTACCACGAAATCGTCCAAACGGCCCACGGCAAGGCCCGGCAATTCACGGAACTGGTGCTTGCCGGACAAGCGACCGAAGGGTTGTTGTTTGTCGGTAACGTGGGTACGGGGAAGACGTTTCTGGCCTGCTGCGTCGCCAACCGTCTACTGGACGCAGGGGTAGGGGTGCTCTTCCTGGTGGTTCCCGACTTCCTGGACCGCATCCGGGCAACCTATGACAGTCAGCGGTTGGAATACACCGAGGTTGATCTCACTGATGCCGCTAAATCGGCGCCGGTGTTGATTCTGGACGATCTCGGCGCGCATCATTACACCGAATGGGCGCGGCAGAAGATCTATTCGCTGATCAACCACCGGCTGAACTACCGACTGCCGGTGGTGGTGACTACCAACATCAGCGTGGACGACCTTGGCGAATATCTTGGCGAGCGTACCACTTCACGTCTTTTCCAGATGTGCCGGCTAATCCAATTGGTCACCGAGGTTGATATCCGTATTGCGCGCCGTAGGGCGGGGCAAGAGTCAACGGCCCCGATCTAAACCGACATAAGGGCCAAAACACAGATAATTCTTTGACGGAAACCGGTGGATGCCGGTTATATTTTTGTCCTCTTAATGGATATATTTAACTAAACAGCATATACATGGATGCATATTGAGATACGGTGTCATGCAGAATACGTTTCCGGAAGGAGGGGACGAAAGTCGTACTTGTGCGAATCCTGATTTTGTTCGTTGCTCTGTGGTTCAGCATTCCGGTTACATCAGCGAACGCGCACGTGTTTTACACGGTTTGCAACGGTGACACGCTCTATGACATCGCGAACCAATACCGAATCTCGGTCGGGGTGCTCAGTGCGGCCAACCGGTTGAACAGCGACCTGATTATTCCCAACCAGGTCCTGGTGATACCCGATCACATTCTCAAGTACTCTCGAGGGGATGTGTCTGACGAGGAATTGCTGCTGTTGGCCCGGATCATTCACGCCGAGGCACGGGGGGAGAGCTTTTGGGGACAGGTGGCGGTCGGAGCGGTAATCATAAACCGGCTGGCCAGTCCCGACTTCCCCTCCGACCTCCGGGAGGTGATCTACCAACGCACTTCAAACGTGTACCAGTTCACACCGGTCGGTGACGGATCCATTGTGCTGAAACCAGACGAACGGGCGATCAATGCGGCCAGGCACGCCCTGCAGGGCAGCGATCCGACGCAAGGAGCGCTGTTCTTTTACAACCCGGATAAAACGAACGATACGTGGATCCGAACCCTGCCGGTGATGACCAGAATCGGAAACCACGTTTTTGCCACCCAGATTTAGGCGTCGAAAGGCGCCTTTTTTCTTGGGAAAAAAAGGACTAACAAGGCGGGCGGAGAAAGTGCTATAAACTGCCGAATCGGTACAGGATAATGTGAGATTGCACAGGAAGGTGACCGGCTTGGAAAATCTTTCTCTCCTGTTTTCTCCGAGATCTGTGGCCGTAATCGGGGCCTCAGGCAAACCGGGGAAAATAGGAAACATCATCCTGAAGAACATTATCGCCTGTGGGTATCAAGGCCGCATCTTCCCGATCAACCCGAAAGAGAGTGAAATTGAAGGATACCCCACCTTTCCGTCGATCACCCGGGTGCCCGAACCGGTGGACGTGGGGGTAATTGCCGTGCCGGCCCGGACTGTTCTGCCGGTGGCCGAGGAGTGCGGCCAGGCCGGGGTAAAGCATTTAATCGTGATCAGCGCGGGATTCAAGGAAACCGGTCCCGAAGGGCTGGCACTGGAAAAGGAACTGGTGGCGGTCGCCCGCCGCTACAAAATGCGCGTGGTTGGACCGAACTGCGTGGGAATAATGGACACCAATACGCCGTTTAATGCGTCTTTTGCGGCCGGCTTTCCGAAACAGGGCGAGATCGCTTTCATCTCGCAGAGCGGCGCCATGCTGGTGGCGATCCTGGACTGGAGCCTGACCAGCGGCCTGGGATTCAGCAAGTTTATCAGTCTGGGGAACAAGTCCGACCTGAACGAGTCCGACTTTATCGCTTCGGCCGCCGCAGACCCCGCAACCCGGGTCATCCTCTGTTACATCGAAGACGTCTCGGAGGGAAACCGGTTTTTAGACGTGGCCGGCCGGGCCGTCAAGGAAAAACCGATTGTCGTCCTCAAATCCGGGACCAGTCAGGCCGGTGCCCAAGCCGCTTCGTCCCACACCGGGGCGTTGGCGGGTAGCGACCTGGCCTACGAGGTGGCTTTCGAGCGGGCCGGGGTGATCAGGGTCCGCAGCATGTCCGAACTGTTTGACTTGGCCTTTGCCTTTGCGGATCAGCCGGTTCCCAAAGGAGACCGGCTGGCGATCGTGACTAATTCCGGCGGTCCCGGAATCGTAGCCACCGACGCCGCGGAGCAACAGGGGTTGTCGATCGCTCGATTCGGCAAGTCCACGCTCGACGCCCTCCGGGCCGAACTCCCCGTGGAGGCGAACATTTACAACCCGGTGGACGTGCTGGGGGACGGCAGGGCCGACCGCTACCGGTTTGCACTGTCCAGGGTGCTTGAGGATGAAAACGTGGACGCCGTAGTGGTACTGGTCTGTCCGACGGCGGCGGCCGAACCGGGGGAAACGGCCGGCGTGATCGTGGAGGTGGCCGGGCGGTTTCCCGAAAAGCCGGTTTTCGGGGTCTATATGGGCGGGGAAATCTTGGAGGAGGGTGTACGCGTCCTCTCCGAGGGCGGCATTCCGAGCTATACCTTCCCGGAGGTGGCCGTAAAGGCAATGGGCGGACTGGCCCAATACGCACGGACGGTCAAGGCCGAACCGGCAAAACCGTTGCCGGAGTACGACGTGGACCAGGAACGGGTTCGGGCCGTTTTCCTGGCGGTGAAGGAAGACAACCGGGTGGTGCTGTTGGGCAGTGAAGGGGCGGCGGTGGTGGAAGCCTACGGCATCCCGGTGGCCCCGACCAAATTGGCCACCCGGGCCGAAGAGGCGGTGGCCATCGCCGAGGAGATCGGCTACCCCGTCGTGCTGAAGGTTGCCTCGCCAAAAATTATTCATAAGACCGATATCGGCGGGGTACGGATGGGGCTCGATAGTCCCGGCGAAGTGATGGCCAACTTCTGGGCGGTGATAAGCAACGTCCAGCGTTCTTTGCCGGAGGTGGTCCCACACGGTGTTGACGTCCAGCGCATGGCGTCCAAAGGTACCGAGGTGATTATCGGCATGAGCCGGGACGTGCACTTCGGGCCGCTCATTGCGTTCGGTCTGGGCGGAATCTATGTAAATTTGCTGAAGGACGTGAGCTTCCGCCTGGCCCATGGGTTGTCCCTGCGTGAGATCGAGAAGATGATCACCGAAACCAAGGCGTATACCCTGCTGCGGGGTTACCGGGGGGAAAAGCCGGCCGACATGGGCGCCCTGGTGGACATTATCGCCCGGGTGGCGCGTCTGGTGGTTGATTTTCCGCAGATTACCGAAATGGATATCAACCCGGTGTTTGCCTACCAGTCGGGGGCGCAGGCCCTGGACGTGAAAATTACCATTTCGTGAGGTGGCGAACAGTGAAGAGTGTTTACCTGATCGGAACCCCGGGGAGCGGGAAGACGGCTGTGGCGCTGGGACTGGCGCTTAAACTCCGCCAGGAGGGTTTCAACCCCGGCTATTTTAAGCCGGTGGGCAGTACCGCCGGGGTACTCGACCAGCGCGACGAAGACGGCGTACTGATGAAAACGGTCCTGGGGATGACCGATGAACTGGATACGATCGTGCCGCTCACCGCGGGAAGCTTCTACGTTTCCGGGTATCGTGACCCCAAAAAGTGCCGCGACCTGGTCCTTAAATCGTATCAGGAAATCGCCGCCAAGTTCGACCCGGTAATCATCGACGGGACCAGTTTTCCGTGGGTGATGGCCAGCTTCGGCCTGGACGCGATCAGCATTGCGCGTGACTTGGGGGCGGGCATCCTGGTCACCACGCACGTTAAGAACGACTTCAGCTTCGACGAAACCCTGTTCTTCAACCGGTACGTGGTTTGTAAGGGGCTGACCCTGGTCGGAAACATTTTCAACAGCGTTCCCCGGCCGTTGCTTGCCAAGGCTCAGGGTGTATACGCCCAGTTGTTGGACAGCTTTGGATACCGCTGGCTGGGGGCCATCCCCAAGCGCCCTGAGATCCACTCCCCGACGGTGGCTGAGTACTACGACGTACTGGGAGGCGAGATTCTGGCCGGCGAGGACAAACTGGACCTTTTGGTCGAGGATGTGCTGATTGGAGCGATGACCATCGAGAGTGCGCTGGACAGCCTGCGCCGCGCCCTGAACAAGGCCGTGATCATCGGCGGGGACCGTTCCGACTACGCACTGGCGGCGCTGGAAACGAGCACTTCGGTCTTGATCCTGACCGGAGGTCTCTATCCGCACATCAACGTGGTGACCAGGGCGAAAGACAAAGGGGTACCGTTGATTCTGGTCCATTATGACACTGTCACCACCATTGATCGGATCTCGGAGGTCGCACGCCGTATCCGGCCGGGCGACCAGAAGGCGATAGCCTTGGCGCTGGAAAACATTGAGAAGTACTGCGATTGGCAACGGGTGGTCGAAATCCTTAAAGTATAAACGACTTTTCCGGAGAAACGAAAAATCCCAACCGGAATCTCACATTCCCGCTTCCCTCATCCCACTTCTTAAATGGGTGGGATTTTTTGTTTAGTCTTCCGGTATATTGGGAACGCCCGTTCATATATATATAGTGTTAAAGTCGGGCTATGGAAAAAATTTCTTCCCATAAAGTATCACCCCGGGGGGGATGCGTTAAGGCTTGATAATATGTACTTCAGCGGGCACCCGGAAACCTTGAAATCAAAAGGGGGGAAGGAAAGGTCTATGGAAAGGATAGATATTTTTAACGACATCGCCGAACGTACTGGCGGCGACATTTACATCGGAGTGGTTGGGGGCGTGCGTACCGGCAAGTCGACTTTCATCAAGCGGTTCATGGACCTCCTCGTGATTCCAAATATCAAGGACGTCTATGATAAGGAACGGGCACGCGACGAATTGCCGCAGAGTGGAGCGGGACGTACCATCATGACCACTGAACCCAAATTTGTGCCGAATGAAGCCGTGGAGATTTCAGTCGGGCAAAACATTAAGCTGAAGGTGCGCTTGGTTGACAACGTCGGCTACCGGGTGGAAGGGGCGCTGGGCTACGATGAAGAGGATGAGCCCAGAATGGTGACTACACCCTGGTTCGAGGAGCCGATCCCCTTTATGGAAGCGGCGGAAATCGGAACGCGGAAGGTGATCTCCGAGCATTCGACGATCGGACTGGTGATGACTACGGACGGCAGCATCACCGACATCCCGCGGGAGAATTATGTAGAGGCGGAGGAACGGGTTGTTGAAGAGTTGAAGCAACTCAACAAACCCTTTCTAGTTGTGCTGAACACGACCAAGCCTCACGCCCTGGACAGCCAACACCTGGCCGGGGAACTGCAGGCGAAGTATGACGTGCCTGTACTGCCGCTGGATTGCCTGGAGATGAACCAGGGCGACATTGTCACCATCCTGGAGGAGATTTTGTACGAGTTCCCGGTGACCGAAGTAAAAATCGATATTCCGCTATGGGTGGAGGAATTGGAACCGACCCACTGGCTGCGGGAAAAATTTGAGGCAGCCGTGCACGACGCCGTGCGTAAAATACACCGCGTGCGCGACATCCGCGGGATCACCGAAGAGTTGGCCGACCACGACTTTGTTTCCGAAACGGCCTTGACGGAATTAAACATGGGTACCGGTTGGGCCGAGGTGGAGGTCAAAGCCCTGCCGAACCTGTTCTACGAAATCGTCAGCGAAGAGAGCGGTTTCAAGGTGACCGGCGACCACGACCTGTTCCGCCTGGTGAAGGACCTTGCCGTGGCCAAGCGGGAATACGACAAGGTGGCGGCGGCTTTGCACGAGGTGCGGGACACCGGCTACGGGGTGGTGACCCCCCGGCTGGACGAAATGAACCTGGAGGAACCGGAGCTGATCCGCCAGGGGAACCGTTTCGGCGTCCGGCTCAGGGCCAGCGCTCCATCATTGCACGTAATCCGGGCCGACATCACCACCGAAATAACGCCGATCATCGGGACCGAGAAACAGTGTGAGGAGCTGGTCCGGTTCATTCTGAAGGAGTTCGAGGATGATCCCAAGAAGATCTGGGAATCCGAAATCTTTGGTAAGTCGCTGCACGATCTGGTCCGCGAAGGGATACAGAACAAGCTGCACCGGATGCCCGAAAACGCCCAGTCCAAGCTCCAGGAAACGTTGCAGAGAATCGTCAACGACGGAAGCGGGGGCCTCATTTGCATAATCATCTAATCCGCGGACAGAGTGCACAAGAAACCCTTCTCGTAGACGAGAAGGGTTTCTATATATAAGAGCCCGTAATGGCCTGCGCGCCGGCCATCACAAGTTTCTTTACAGCCCGCGACAACCTTTCGGCTGCCGCGGACCGTGGCGAGACCTATGATGACCTTTGCTCAATTAAAGTGACTACCTTGAGAGCTGCCGGCAATCTATCGACCACCGGCAACCCTATACTTTGAATTGTCCGGCAGACACTTTAATCTTAGCCTCGAACAGAGGGCCTCTCTTATGACCCGGATACGATCCTTGGGACCGTACCCGAGCCGATCGAGAAACCGTCTGCTCTTACCGCCGGCCGATATCGAGCCGTTGGACCCGATATCGGCCTTTGGTTTGACCACCACCGAGCCGTTAGACCCGGTGATAGTCTCAGGCTCGGCCATTACGAACCCCTATATCGTAGTATAACCATCCGCGATTTGATTATTAGGCTAATTCATGCCTCTAATTTCCAACGCCGAGATAACTAAATAGTTATTAATGAAGGCAAAAATGTACATACTAATTGAAAATTACCGTAAGGAGGAAAACGGAAGTGGTAATTGATTCGTCTGTTTCTCTGACCGAGTACTTCGTACAGGTGGACCACCGTCTGCCACCGGAAGCAACCAGGGTGTTGCGCGCCCTTGGCGAGCAGGGACGTATGAACAAGGAGGAACTCTCACTGACGTCCCGCGTGAAAAGGGCGGTATTGGACCACATCATCATGCAGCTGTACGCCCTGGGACTGGTGGACGTAACGGCGGAGGGCAAGAGCAAGATCTGCAGCTTGACCAAACTCGGGTGGGAATTCATCGATCTCAAGGAAGAACGGATTCTCCAGTAGCGGGGCGGGCCTTCGGCCCGCTCGGCTTGTAAAACGGCCGCCGGGAAATTATAATTTTTCCAAGTGATAATTTTCCGGAAAGGCGGTTAAAACAATCAAGTGGCTCATTAGAAAGCGGGAGCCCGTACTGACCCGCATGCTGGCACGGGAGTGCGGGCTGTCTGAATTGACGGCCCAACTGTTGGTCAACCGCGGCGTGCTTACCGTCGAAGAGGCGCTGGTCTTTTTACATGGGGGCCTTGAAGCCTTATTGCCCCCTAACCTGTTGAAGGACATGGACCGGGCCGTGGCCAGAATTCGAAAGTCCCTGGACGCCGGTGAAAAAATCCTGGTATACGGGGACTATGACGTGGATGGGATGACTGCGACGGCGCTGTTGATCCGGACCTTGCGTTCCTTGGGTGGACGGGCCGATTACCATATCCCCGATCGGACCGACGGTTACGGCCTACACCTACCGGCGCTGGAACGGGCCGCCGCGGACGGGGTAAGTCTGGTGATCACAGTGGACTGCGGGATTACCGCCGTCTCGGAAGTGGTCCGGGCCGGGGTACTGGGTCTGGACTTTGTTATCAGCGACCATCACGAACCGCAGGGTGAGGTGCCTCCCGTTCCGGTGGTGAATCCCCGGCGCTTGGATTGTCCGTATCCGTTCAAAGAGCTGGCCGGGGTGGGAGTGGCGTTTAAACTGGCTCAGGCTTTGCTTGAGGCGGAACCGCCTCCGGGATTTCTGGGACTGGCGTGTTTGGGTACGGTGGCCGACGTTATGCCGGTTCGGGGGGAAAACCGGGTTTTGATCCGGCACGGTCTGCCGCTTCTGTTCGAGAACGAGGGCGTCGCCGCTCTCAACAACCGGTTTTCGGGGGAGAGCCCGGGGATCAGGGACGTAGCCTTCGGCATCGCCCCGTTGCTCAACGCGGCGGGACGGATCGGCCGGCCCGAACTGGGCGTGGAACTCTTGCTGGCGGGAGCGGAGGATGCCCCTGCACTGGCTCTGGAGCTAGCCTCCCTGAACGAGGCGCGCAAGCACCTAGAGGAGAAGGTGTCCGCCGCGGTCATCGCCGAGTTGAGCAGTTGGCCCGAACTGCCTCCCGTGGTGGTGGTGGCCGGGGAAGGATGGAATCCGGGCGTGCTGGGCATTGTGGCCTCCCGGTTGGTGTCCCGTGTCGGCCGGGCGGTGGCTTTGATCGCGGTGGACGGGGAGGAGGGCCGGGGTTCGGCGCGGAGCAAGCCCGGGTTTGACCTGATTGAAGCGTTTGGATTCTGCCGGGAAATATTGACCAGGTTTGGGGGGCATCGTCAGGCGGCGGGGTTTACTCTGCCGGCGGACGCGGTTCCGCGTTTACGGGTAGGCTTAAACCGTTACGCCCGAACCCGGCCGGCCGTTGATGAGGGTCCCGCGGTGGAGATCGACGCCGTGGTGCAGCTCCGGGAGCTGTCTTTGCCCCTGTTGCGGGAAATCGAG
>JACUUW010000182.1 GCA_014859075.1 Desulforudis sp. | reverse complement strand
AACGTCGGTACGATTGGGCACGTGGACCATGGTAAGACCACCCTGACGGCGGCGATCACCCTGGCGCTGTCCAAGATCGGTCAGGCCCAGTACAAGAAATACGACGACATCGACGCGGCGCCGGAGGAGAAGGCGCGCGGTATCACCATCAACACCGCGCACGTCGAGTACGAGACGGCCAACCGGCATTACGCCCACGTGGACTGTCCGGGTCACGCCGACTACATCAAGAACATGATTACCGGTGCGGCCCAGATGGACGGCTCGATCCTGGTGGTTTCGGCGGCGGACGGCCCCATGCCCCAAACCCGTGAGCACATCCTGTTGGCCCGCCAGGTGGCCGTGCCCTCCATCGTCGTCTATTTGAACAAGGCGGACATGGTCGACGACCCGGAACTCTTGGAGCTGGTTGAGATGGAAGTACGCGAACTGTTGTCCAAATATGAATTTCCGGGTGACGACACCCCGATCATCGCCGGCTCGGCCTTGAAGGCCCTGGAATGCGGCTGTGGCACCCGGGAATGTGAGCACTGCAAATCGGTCTGGGAACTCATGGACGCGGTGGACGACTTCATCCCGACCCCGGAGCGTGACGTCGACAAGCCCTTCCTGATGCCGGTGGAGGACGTCTTCTCCATCACCGGGCGCGGCACCGTGGGCACCGGCCGCGTGGAGCGGGGCAAGGTCAAGACCGGCGACGAAGTCGAGATCGTCGGCATGGCCGAGAAACCGCGCAAGACCGTCGTCACCGGCGTGGAAATGTTCCGCAAAATCCTGGACTTCGCCCAGGCGGGCGACAACGTCGGCTGTCTGTTACGGGGCGTGGACCGTGACGAACTGCTGCGGGGCCAGGTTCTGGCCAAGCCGGGCAGCATCAGACCGCTCACCGAATTCTCGGCCGAGGTCTACGTCTTGGGCAAGGATGAGGGCGGCCGTCACACCCCGTTCTTCAACGGCTACCGTCCGCAGTTCTATTTCCGGACCACCGACGTCACCGGCGTCATCCATTTGCCGGAAGGCGTGGAGATGGTGATGCCCGGGGACAACATCCAGATGGAAGTGTCCCTGATCACCCCGATCGCGATCGAGGAGGGCTTGCGGTTCGCCATCCGTGAGGGCGGCCGTACGGTCGGCGCCGGCGTGGTCACGGCAACCAAGGGATAGACGGCGTGGGGTGGGGGCGCCGGCGTCCCCACCCCGGAAAGCTCGCGCGCCACTAATGTTCTTGACATCCTCTGACAGTTGTGATAGATTCAGAAACGTAAATTTTGCCGGGCAGGGTCTTTTTTTAGTTTGGGGAGGTGTTCACCGATGCGGGTAGACGTCACGCTGGCTTGTACACAGTGCAAGCGGCGAAACTATATCACGACCAAGAACAAAAAAAACGATCCCGGTCGCATTGAACTCAAGAAATACTGCAGATGGTGCGGGGCGCATACGGCGCACAAGGAGACCAAATAACCAAAGCTAGGAATGGTATTATGGGAGAAGGCAGAAAGCGGGAGGGCAACGACACTGCCAGAAAGACCGCCGGGAAAGATCCCAGGAAAGAGCAAAAGTTAAAGAGGGATGCCAGGAAGGCGCCGCCGCCCACGCGCAGAAAGCCGGGGGAAGGCGTGATAAAAACCAGTCGTCGGTTCTTTGAAGGCGTATGGCATGAACTGAAGAAGGTTCACTGGCCTACCCGCCGGGAGGTCACGATCTACACGGGTGTGGTCTTGGTGTCCGTGATGCTCGTCGGGGTGATCCTGATGGTGGCGGACCTGATCCTAAGCCAGATCCTGGCGCGGATAATTACGTAGGCTGGGAGGTGCAGGACGCGGGAGTCAACCCGGTCCTGATTTTTGTGAGCAAGCATTGGTTTGTGGTCCATACCTATTCCGGTTACGAGAATAAGGTAAAGGCCAATCTGGAAAAGCGCATCGAGTCAATGAATATGGAAGACAAAATTTTCCGCATTATTGTCCCGGTGGAAGACGAGATCGAGGTCAAGGGCGGCAAGCGGAAGATTTTCAAGCGGAAGATTTTCCCCGGTTACGTCATGGTGGAAATGATGCTGGACGATGATTCTTACCGGGTGGTCCGAAATACTCCCGGGGTTACCGGTTTTGTAGGCAGCGTGGGGATCGGTTCCAAACCCATTCCGCTGACCGAAGAGGAGGCCGACCAGATCATCAGCCAGATGGAGGGTGACGAGCCGCGTATCCGGATTGACGTGGAACCGGGTGAAAAGGTGCGCGTGTTGGCCGGACCGTTCGAGAACTTCATCGGTACGGTGGAGGACATAAATTACGAGAAAGCCAAGATCCGCGTGATGATTTCCATGTTCGGGCGGGAGACCCCTATCGAACTGGAATACTTCCAGCTCGAGAAGGTAACGTAAGGAGGTGACGGGAGATGGCGAAGAAGGTAATGGCGATCGTCAAGCTGCAGATTCCAGCGGGAAAAGCCACACCGGCACCGCCGGTGGGGCCGGCGCTTGGTCAACATGGGGTCAACATTATGGCCTTTGTCAAGGAATATAACGATCGAACGGCCGCTCAGGCCGGGCTGATCATTCCGGTTGAAATAACCATTTATGCCGACCGGACTTTCAGTTTCGTGACTAAAACCCCGCCGGCCTCGGTGCTCCTGAAGAGGGCGGCCGGTATCGAGAACGCTTCCGGGGAGCCGCACATCAAGAAGGTGGGAAAGGTTACCCGGGCGAAAGTTCGTGAAATCGCCGAGCTGAAGATGCCCGACTTGAACGCGGCCGATGTGGAAGCCGCGATGCGGATGGTCGAGGGCACGGCGAAAAGCATGGGGATTGAGATTGTAGAAGGCTAGTGGGAGGAGCTGAGGCTCCGTCATACCACTCAGGAGGTTGCACGATGAAACACGGTAAAAAGTATGAGGAAGCGAAAAAGCAGTACGACCGCGAGCAGTTGTATGAGGTCGAAGAGGCCTTCGAACTCGTGAAGAGATTGGCACCGGCGAAGTTTGAGGAAACGGTGGAAGCGGCCGTCAGGTTGGGAGTGGACCCCCGGCACGCCGACCAGCAGGTGCGCGGCGCGGTGGTATTGCCGCACGGCACGGGCAAGACCCGGACGGTCCTGGTGTTCGCCAAGGGCGAGAAGGTGAAGGAAGCGGAGGACGCGGGCGCGGATTACGTCGGCGGTGAGGAATACGTGGCCAAGATTCAGGGGGGCTGGATGGAATTCGACGTGGCCATCGCCACCCCGGACATGATGTCCGCCGTCGGCAAGATCGGGCGGATCTTGGGTCCGCGGGGCTTGATGCCGAACCCGAAAACGGGGACCGTCACTTTCGACATCGCCCGGGCGGTGAGTGAGGTCAAGGCCGGCAAAATCCAGTACCGGGTGGATAAGGCGGGGAACATTCACGCCCCGATCGGTAAGGTTTCATTCGAGGTCAACAAACTGGAGGAGAACCTGAAAGCGTTGCTGGAGGCGCTGATCCGCGCCAAGCCGGCGGCGGCCAAGGGTACGTATATCCGGGGGATCGTTGTTTCGTCCACGATGGGTCCCGGCATACGGGTCAACGCCCGCAGGTATATCGGTTAGCTTTTCGGGTGTTCGGCGGGACTGAACAACAACTGCATATTAGGTTCCAGGCTGTAGACAGTTGGCGCCTTAGGCTTAATGGTTTTTTCAAACCGCCATCCGAGGCAGGAAGCAGGAAACGAGGGTTCATTGGACCTCTGTATGCCGTCTGTCTGCAGAGGTTTTAATTTTTGCGCGGGAGGAGGTGTTATCGTTTGGCGACAAGGGAAGACAAGGTGGCCGCGGTGGCCGACCTGCGGGAACGGATCAGCCGGT
>JACUUW010000009.1 GCA_014859075.1 Desulforudis sp. | reverse complement strand
TCTTTACATCAGTACCGATCCGGGCCGGCTGTCGTCGCTTTTTCTGGAATATGCGCACTTCCGGAACTTCAAGTACCTGCAGTATCTCGAGGAACATTACCCCGAGTCGCTGAAACTGGAAGGCGCTGATACGGTACACAGCCTGATACGCGAATACGAGCGCGTGAAACAAAACTACCTGAAGGGCGAGACCTGGAGTGGGGAATCGATTGGGCAGTTGGCACGGAGGTTAAACCTGGACGGACTGCACGAGACCCTCTACAAGATCACCAGCGACATTGTCCACGGTAATGTAGCGGGAGTCTACCATTTCCTGGTGACCAGGGACAACCGCACCATCGGGGTTTCCAGCGAGACCAGTCTCGACTACGCCGAGCAGTCGGTGATCCTGGCCGTGGAGTGCTTCCGGCTGATCCTGAACGAAGTCAACCGCCATTTCAAGCTGCCCTTCGGTGAGACTCTGGAACACGCCCGGCAGGGTTTGGCAGGGCTGTCGCACCACGCCTAGAGACTGCTCCAAAACGGCGCCTGCGCCGGGCTTTGTCAGGCTCACCGGCCGGTGCTCACGTACGCTCCGCCGCCGTCCGGCTTCGCCTTCCGCGCCATGCTTGTTTTTCGCGGCCTCCCGTGCTTCTGTCGGCGTTGCCGGTGGCACCGGCAAGTGCTCTTCGAAAGCGGCTGGAGAGTATTGCAACACTCGCCCTAGGAGAAGCGGGAGCCGACCAGCGCCCACCACACAGGGCGGCGCCCGTCCCCACCAATCAGCAAGCTGATCAGCACATTAAAGCAGCCGAACCGTTCCGGACGAGTGAGTTCCCGGTCTCGTCCCCAGCGCCCGCGCCGGGACTCGATGATCCTGGCTTGAAACCAGAGCTGAAACACGACGATGAAAACAAAGAGCAAGCCAAGCAGCACCGCTGTCACCCTGCATCCCTAATTCCTGTTGTTTTATGGACTTTCCCCGGGGTCGCCCTCCTGTGCTTTTCGAAACGGGAGGGCTAAACTCCTGGGGGGATTTTGACCGTTATGGGACCGATTGCGGATTTGTAATATAGAATGTAAACAAGATAGTCGCCGTTGGGATGTGGTCTATATGAAGATCAAGGCACCGGTTCTGAAACAAAACGACCTCGTGGGGATTGTCGCCCCGGCCGGGCCCCTGGGTGATCCCGAAATCCTCTCCAGGGGTATCCAGACTCTGAACAAACTGGGTTACAGAACCCTTCCCGGAAGACACGTCCTGAGAAAACAAGGCTACCTGGCCGGCTCCGACACCCACAGGATTGAAGACCTGACCGAGATGTTCGCCCGGCCCGAGGTGCGGGCCGTTTTCTGTCTCAGGGGCGGCTACGGCAGCCTGCGCCTGTTGTCCCACCTGGATTATGACCTTATCCGCAGCAATCCAAAAATCCTTGTTGGCTTCAGCGACATCACCGCACTGCACCTCGCCATTGGCAGACGCTGTGGGCTCGTCACCTTCCACGGTCCCATGATCGCCACAGACTTCGGCGGGGGCCCGACCGCGTTTACGCGCGACAGGCTCTTGCGGGTAATAGGGAAGGCCACCGGAGGCGACGAAATCACAAACCCGCCGGACGGACCCGAGGTGGTCACGATCACGCCGGGGACAGCCCAGGGAGAGTTGATCGGCGGCAACCTGACCATGATTACCGCGCTCTTGGGCACGTCATTTGAAATTGAAACAAAGGGCCGTATTCTGATTCTGGAGGAAGTCGGGGAGAGCGCCTACCGGCTGGACCGGATGCTCAGCCAACTGCGGCTGGCCGGTAAGTTGGCGGGTGCTGCCGGGGTGATTTTCGGCGAATGTAAGGACTGCGGTGATAACCTGCCTGGGCCCTCTTTCACCGTTTTGCAGGTTCTCAGGGATCGTCTGGGGGACCTGGGCATCCCCTGTTTCTATGGTCTGGCGATCGGGCACGGCAGACATAAGGCCACACTGCCCCTCGGGGTACAGGCTACAATGGATGCCGAACGCCGGTTCTTGCGGCTGGAAGAAGCGGCGGTGACCTGAGTGAGGCCCATGGAAGCTTGGGGCCGGACACCGGTGCGCCTATTCATACGCCCACGGATACCCAGGCATGTACCATTCGTTACCCACACGGATGAGCAGCTGTTCAAGGGCGTCCTGAAGTGAGTCGGTGACCGGATAGTAGGCCCAGCCCAGGGCCATCCACTTCTTGGCCAGTCAGCTGGACTCCTTCAACAGGTACGGCTGGTAAGAAATGGGCGAGGAGAGCACTCGCCCGGTTGAGGGGTCATAGAGCAGACCGTAAGTGCTCATCCTGGAAACCCCCACTATTTGAAAATCCGGCCTAACAAACGTCCTGTAGCCTTCCCGGTCGTACGGCGTCCAATCCGGCGGGCGACTTTGGTACCGCTGCCACTGGAAGCGGCTTGGATATCGCCCAGGATACGGGCCGTGTTGTACAAGGCACTTCTGGCTTTGCTAACGGTCAACTTCTTCTTGCGTGCCACCTGTCAACGACCTCCTTTAGCTGATTCTACTACTAACCGTACCGGGCGGGCAAGGGCCGAGTAGTCTAAATCCGTAAAATCAGGGGCAGAGTGTCGGTGGATTGGGTTTGCAGGTGCTGGCGGGCCCGCTGGAAGTAGGCGCCATGGTGGTCGAGGGACCGGGAGAAGATCATGACCGCCGCGGTCACGCTCCCCGGGCTGAGTTCCCGGGCAGCCGCCACCTGGACCAGGAGAAATCTGATCAGCACAAACCGGATTACCAGGTCGATGAACTGGTCACGGTACGGTTGTCCGGGCAAGAGGAAACGGTCCTTAAAAACCGAGTTCACCAAGAAGTTCTCCAGTACCGGTCCCAGGCGCGTCAGCCCGGGAGCAAGTTTCCGACGGTAGGTGTCAAGGTAGCGATCAACCGTGCCCCGGCCGGTACCCGCGGCCCCGGCCGTCGAACGGGACAAGAGACTGTGGCTGTCCGGGCAATCCAGCACAAAACCGAACCGTAAGCTGAGCAGCGCTTTTGCCGTCGCGAGGTGGAGTTCGGGGACCGGCCGTCCCGGGGGATGCCACTTGCCGGCACGGGCCGTGCGGGTAAAGGCGGTACAGATCAGGCCAAGACGGTGGGGCTGGTCGGGCAATCCGTCGCCCAGTTCGGAGATCAACTCCCCCAGCAAGACCATGCGGTTTTCTACGGCCAGTCGGCGGGCCTGGAGTATCTCGAGGCAGCAACGGCGAAGCTGCTGATAGATCTCCGGATTTTCCAGATCTATCGAAACCATGGCTTTCAACCGGGGGAGGTGGACACGATTTTCGTCCAGCTGAAGGCCGGAGTTCAGAAACAGTGCCCTTTGTCCCATTTCGGGACAAGAGAAAGAGGCGGCACATTCCAGGCGGTCGTTCATCCTGGTCGTAATCCTTGGATAAAGGGCACAAGCATCCGGGAGACAATGTTCCCCATAGGTGCAATGAATGTCACAAAGGCCGTCCGGACGCAGAAAGACACACTTCCCATCATCGTCCAGCGGCAGGACGGCCCTAAAACCCCGGCCCTGTTTGAAGCGGGCCGGGAAATGCCGGTGATAGGTTTGCGCCTCCAGGCAACGTTGACTGAAACGGTCGTGGAATCGGTCGTCGACGGGTATGCTCCAGTAGCGACAGCAGTTGTCGGCGCAAGCCGAGGCGAGGCATTTGAAACCGGCCATATAGTTCAAAGCCGCGATAGTCACGCTTCACGCCCCCTTTGGGAACGCCGGGGGATGGGACGATGTGGCCGAGCGTGATACCGGGGTACAGGCTGGCTAGGAATGATTGCTTGCCCCAGCGGTCAGCATACCAAGTTTTATCCGACGGCGGTGAGGAACCATATTCCGGCAATAATAAGGACGATGGACAGAAACATGTGCATCCGTCCGGCCTTCACGTCACCCGCTTTATCTTTTTTATGTCCCGTCCAAAACTGGTGAACGGCCACGGCCAAGAGCGCCACCAAGATCAGCATTTCCACGGGTCACTCTCATCTCCTCACAAGAATGGTTCCTAACCGACGTAGCCGCTGTCAGCGTATTTGCCCGCGACAGTTACTCATTCGATGTTGATTTTTTGGCCCTGACGGGGTGCGGACTTGGCGAGGGATACCTTAAGCACGCCGTTGTTCAACGCGGCCCGGATACCGTCGGCGGGCACGTCGCAGGGCAGGCGGACGGCCTCTTCAATTCGATCGAGACGTCTTTCCCGGCGGTGATAATTCCGCTTTTCGGCGGTCCCGGCGGCCTCCCGAAATCCGGTGATGTACAGAATATTGTCCACGATCTCCAGGGACAGGTTATCCTTCTGCCATCCGGGTAGGTCGACTTCGACCGTCACGTCGTCATCTGTTTCGTAGACATCAATGGCCGGGCCCAACAGGATGTTACGTCCCCGGTCGGCGACGTCTTCCAGGAACCGGACGAATTCACCGAACGGATTGTCCTTGCCTGAGAACTCAAACCTTCGCATACACTTCCAACTCCTTGGAACTTTATTATACCCTAACACAAAGTCACCCCATTTCAAATCCCGCAAATTGGGTCACGGCACAAAACTGCAAAAACCTCTGATAGTATGGTATAATTGTTGAAAGATTAATTAGTGAACACCTTCACATTTCCGCCCTGCTCCGGAACCGCGTCCTTGTACATTTGTCGAGAGGAAGTGTCGCTGATGACCATCAGACAGAGAATCCTTGCCGGCTATCTGCTTGTGTTTGTGGTCTGTGTGGTTATCGGTCTGTTTGCCTTGCAGAACATGCACCGCATGAAAGACTCGTATGCAAACGTAGTCGACCACCATGTTTACTTGGTCAACGAAACTCAGAAGTTACTGCTTGCTTTTGAGTACGAGGCGCTCATGTTGCGGACTTATTTTCTTACCGGATTGCCCGAATGGAAGGACGAATACCTGAAGCAGGCCCAGCGGAGGAACGACATTCTCCACGAGTTGGAGACGAAGATCTCCACGGAGGAAGAACGGGCCGTGTTTGTCCCGCTGGCCCGGTCACTTCGGAGTTTCGAGACCGATTATGCCGTGTCGCAACTGGCGATCCGGGAGAATGAACTGCTGACCGAGCAGGAAAAGATGGCGCAGATCCGTCAGTTGACAGTGGCACAACGCGGTACCGTCCGTGGGGTGATCACCCAGGGGGAAGACTTCATCGCCTACCAGCAGGCCATTCTAGACCGTACCGTGGCCGCAAGCGCGCGATGGGTGGAGTCACTCACCGCCGTTACCGCCGTAATGCTCGCCGGGGCCCTGGTTCTGGGTGTGGGCGCGGCTTTTTACATCTCCCGCACCATTTCGGAACCGCTACGGATATTGGAGGAGGAGACCCGGCTGCTCACCACGGGTGACCTTTCGATTAGGGAAATTGGGGTTGTTTCCCGGGACGAGGTGGGCAGGCTGGCGCGCTCGCTAGCCCGAATGTCCGAACAGTTTCGCCTTGTCACCGAAAGGGTGCGGTTGGCGGCCAACCAGGTGAGCAGGTATTCGGCCGACCTGACCCAGAACGCCCGGGAGGCCACGGATGCCACCGCGTCCGCGAACAAGGCGATCAAGGAAATCTCCGACCGGATCACCGGCATCATTCAGAGCGCCGCGGCGATCGAGGAAAGCGTCAAGGGGGCGGCGGTGCGGGCCGCCGCGGTCGAAGAATCGGCACGAAGAATGCGCAAGCAGATGGATGTCAGCAATATGGTGGCCGAACGGGCGAGCAAGGCCGTTAAAGGGTTGATTTCCCGTCTTAAGGACATCGGCGAAGTGGTGCGCTTCAGCACCGACCTGGCGGCACAGGCCGGAAACCTGGCGCGGGAGGTGGCCCGAGAGTCGGGTTATCTGTACGATCCGCACGGAACACCGAAAAAGGACGGCGGTCAGACGTTTGCTCCCGAACCCCTTTTAGCACTGGCCACCGAGATGGATAGACGGTCGCAGCACACCCAGGCCGCGGCCGCCGAGATTGCGGGCCTGGTTGAAGATATCCGGGTGTTCGCCGAGGACACCGCGAGCGCTTTCGACGAGGAGTGCGGACTGATCACGGAGAGCCACGTCCTGTCCCGGGAAGTCGCCGGCGCCCTCCCGGGAATAGTTTCGTCGGTGGAGTTGCTGTCCGGACATTTTCGGGAAGTGAGAGACCTGATTGGGCAGGTCAGGGAGAACGTTCAGATGGTCGGCAGGCTTTCGGATGAGCATAGCGACCTGGTGGGGCAAATCGAAGAAGCGGCCACCACCCTGGATACGGCCGCCCAAGAGCTGCAGGATGTCTTGGCGACCCTGAAGGCATAGACAGACAAACCGTTATCTAAACGTCAGGCGACTCATGCCGGTAGTATATTCCAAGCGGTGACCGGCCATATTTCTGGTAGCTACCGAGGAGTAGGACTGTCCGCGGACGGAAGGAAATCAAACGGGCGGGGTCGAATAAATGTGAGAGTTGGCCGGAGGATTGGACTCCGGCACTGCTTTAGGGAGGTTATCTGTTGATTAAATTTTGCAGGACGCTTGAAGCTTACGGCTTTATGAATAACGTTTCTCCTTACAAAATCGAGCTGGACGGGCATGTCTGGCCCACGGTGGAACATTATTATCAAGCAAACAAGTTCGACGAAGCGGCGGAGATTACGTACAGCAGCGGAAGAACAATCCCGGTCCGGTATCACATCAGATGCCAGCCGACGGCCAAGATGGCCGCGATTGAAGGGAGAAGGCGCGACATCCCCATCAGGCCGGACTGGGAAGAAGTCAAGGACGAAATAATTCTGAAGGCACTACGCGCCAAGTTCACCCAGCATCCCAAGCTCAGAGAAAAGCTCCTGGCTACGGGCGACGAGGAGTTGGTCAACGATTCCCCGCACGACAGCTATTGGGGAACGGGTCCGGACGGATCCGGAGAAAACCGCTTGGGGGTTCTTCTGATGCAAGTGCGTGAGGATTTGTCCAAGGAGCGCGCCGGCTAATCATAATGGTCGCTCACCAATCACCTTCTTTAGCCCAAGTAGAGAATCACAAGTCAAGCGGCACGGAACGTCTCCGGTGCTGCTAACATCACGAAGGTTCATACATAGCTTTGCGGCCGGGGTCCAATACTGAAGCTATGGAAAAAAGAGTGACGACCTTTGAGATTGCCAGTGCCTACATAGGTGTAACGATCGGGGCAGGTTTCGCTTCGGGTCAGGAAGTACTTCAGTACTTCTCGCTTTTCGGCCCTAACAGTATCCTGGCCATAATTCTGTCGAGTATCCTCTTTGTCTTCTTTGGTTCCGTAATCCTTGACCTGGGACGGAGGCTGGGCGCCACTTCCCATCTCGAGCTCCTTCGCTACAGCGGCGGGAAATACCTGAGCGTCTTCACCGACGGGGTGACAACGTTCTTTCTGTTTGGCTCCTTCTCGGCCATGGCTGCCGGCGCTGGCGCGGTATTCGCACAGCAGTTCAACCTCCCTGTCCTTTGGGGAAGCGCGGCGATGGTGGCAGCAAGTGCCGCAACGGTTGTCCTGGGCCTAAGGGCCTTGGTGTCGGTGCTCAGTTTTGTTGTTCCGGTCCTTCTCGTCGTCGTCCTGGGAGTGGTATCGGCAACCCTCGCCTCCAATCCGGTCAGCCTTACCCAACTGCTCCTCGTCAATCGGCCCTGGGAGGCCGTGGTCCCCTATTGGCCCCTGTCCGCCCTGACCTACGTCTCCTACAACATCGTGATCGCCGTGGCGATCCTGGCCCCCTTGGGGGCTCTTGCCCAAAAAGGACGTGTCATCGGCGAGGGTGCGCTTCTAGGCGGGATCGGCCTGGGTCTGGGAATTCTGGCCATCAATCTGGCCATCATTGCGGTTCCCGGAGCCCTCGGCTTTCCTATCCCAATGGCTTCAGTTGCCGGCCGCCTGTCACCGTTCCTCGGTTTCTTGTACTCATTTGCCCTTCTTGCCGCCATCTACACCACGGCCGTGGGCGCCCTGTATGGATTTGCAGCCCGTCTCGCCCCGGCGGAGAGTGCCCGTTTTAGAATCACGACACTCCTGGCCGGCACGATCGCCCTCGCGGCGGCCCAATTGGGCTTTCCATCCCTGGTCCGCTACCTGTACTCAGCCGTGGGTGTGGCCGGAATCCTCCTTCTGGGCGGACTCACCTACACCTTTGCCAGGGAACGCTACCGGGGGCTCATCACCTGATTGAAAGCGACCCTTTCAGTCTGGAACAACAGAAAAGATTTCGGATGAAACCCGAAACCCTTGTCGCTCTGCTATTTGGTGCGGCAGAGAGGATTTGAACCTCCACGTCCGTACGGACACTAGATCCTGAATCTAGCGCGTCTGCCTTTCCGCCACTGCCGCAGATGTCAGATTTGTCACGTAAAATATGATAGCACAGCGGATTGTCGTTGTCAACGACTCAGACCGGGGACCCAGACCGAGGACGACGACGTACCGGGTGTCGCTTGACCAACCGGATGACTTTATTCTGATCCTAGCCGGTCGATAATCATCTGGGCCACGCGTTGTCCGGAAAGAAGCATGCCTCCGAAAATGGCGCCCATGCGGTAACCGCCGTGGACAGCGTTGGCGGCCATCCCGGCGACGTAGAGTCCGGGATAGACCTCGGTGGTGTTGTCCATGATCTGCGTTTCGCCAATGTCGGCCCACATGGGCTTTTCGCCCTGCGCCCGGCCCGATGCGGTGTTAAGTTGGACCCCGGCTTTGCGGGCCAGGATCTGGACTATCGACATGTCGTGTCCGGTAGCGTCGACCACGAAACGCGATCGAGTGGCGATGGGGTCAACGTGGAGCCTGGCTAGGTCGACCGCGCTCCAGTTGAGGACCAGGCCCGAAACCCGGTTATTGTGCAGGACTACGTCTTCGGCGCTGACCAGGTTCATTATGTTGGCCCCGGCCCGGCAGGCGCCGAGAGTCAGGGCGGCCACGCACTCCACCGACGAGGCCGTGTAGTAGTTGTCGGCGTATCGTTTGATATGCACACCGAACTCCTCGAAGATGGGTCGGGCGGGTTCCTGAAAAACGATTTCATTCATCATCGCCGCGCCGCCCCACATACCGCCGCCCACGCTGAGCTTGCGCTCGTACACGGTGGCCCGGTATCCGGCCTTGGCTAGGTAATAAGCAGCCGTTAAGCCGGATGGACCCCCGCCGGCGATTTCCACGTCCACTTCGAGGCAGGAGAGAAGCTTGGACATGTAGGTTTCGATTATCGCCCTTGAGATCACGGTTTCATCAAGCTTCATTAGTAATAACCCCCCCAAACTGTTAGATTAACTGGTAAATGAGTTTATTTTATTTAATGTTGACGGTTTTGGCAAGAGAGCAGCCCATTTTGGGCGATGACTTATCCCTGCAAAATCGCCTTCCGGATTGTCTGCACTTCGTCCAGGCAGTAGGAAGCATCATATGCGCGTATTCTCGCAGGGCTTCGGTCAGCAGTTCCTCGTGCCAGCCAATGTTCCCCCAAATCGGCGCATCCCGAAATGTGACCAGCCCGGCCGAGAGGCTGGTCTTGCCGACGCCGCCTTTTCCAGCCATTCTTCTCGACGAGGGCGAAAAGCCCGTACCCCACAATGGTCCCGTTGGAATCGGCGGGACCTTTTCTCACTGCCGCCGGCGCTGTCGACACAGTATCGGCTTTACGGATTATCACGGTCACTTTAAAATACCATTATAGCTTCAACCGAATATCATCGCCGGAGGGGGTGAGGACTTGCAGATCAAATGTGCCGATCTGCCGGGAATCGGCCGGAAGTACACGATATATCCGGTGGAAGGGTCGATGTTTGTGATCATCATTCACCACACCGGGCGCCGGGAGATCTATTTCATGCGCGACGAAGACGACGATGAGCCCCTTTTGACCTTTGAGCTCAACGACGAAGAGGCCCGCAAAGTGGGCGCGATTCTCCTGGGTGTCGACTACCAGCCGGTCAGCGGCGACCGTCTGGATACGCTGCTGAAGAACATCCGGATTGAGTGGATCCAGGTCGCCCCCCGCTCCGAGGTGGCGAACCGGAAAATCAAAGATACCAGGATCAGGACCATAACCGGGGCCACCGTCATCGGCATTCAGCGCGGGGACGAGATCATCGGCAGCCCGGACGTGGAAGAAGCGTTGCTGCCCGGGGATGTATTAATGGCCATCGGCAAGAGGGCCCAGACCAAGGCGTTAGAGTCGATGTGCACAGAACAGGAGCATTAACGCATGCCCGAACACTGGCCCTTCCTTCTGGTTGGGGGCGTTATGCTGTTCACCTTTTTCAGTCTCGGCATACTCTCCCACAAGATCAAACTGCCGGCCGTGCTGGCGTTTATTGTTTTGGGCACCGCCCTGGGCGGTTTGGTGGGTGACCACGAGACCCTGCACCGCGTGGCGGAGATCGGTATCGTCCTGTTATTTTTCCTGCTGGGCCTTGAGTTCCCTCTCAACAGAATGGTCGATGTCTCTAGGAGGATCTGGCCGGCGGGACTGTTGGACATCGTGCTGAACCTGGGCGTCGGCTTTTTGATCGCGTTGGCGTTCGGACTCAGCTTGACGCTGGCCTTTCTGATCGGGGCCGTAGCTTACGCCAGCAGTTCCTCAATCACCATCAAAATGCTCGAGGACAAGAAAAGGCTGGCCAACCCCGAGGCCGAATACATCCTCGCCCTGTTGATTTTCGAGGACCTGGTCGCGCCCATCCTGGTTTCTTTTTTGGCCGGCATCCACTCGGGTGCTGACATCAGCGCCCTGGGGCTAGGTTTGCTGCTGTTGAAAATTGTGGGCGTAACCGCGGGCGCGATTCTGATCGGATATTTCGGGTTTCGAAAACTGGGTGCCTTTGTGGAAAAACACATGGAGACAGACCTGATGCCGCTTTTCGCCGTGGGCTTGGCGTTTTGCTACGCCGGACTGGCCATGGTCCTGGGATTGTCCGAGGTGCTGGGTGCTTTTCTGGCGGGGGTGATGCTGTCGGAAACCGGACGCGCCAAGGAACTGGATCATCTGGTTCTGCCGCTGCGGGACATCACGCTGCCCTTCTTCTTCTTCTGGTTCGGCACCACTATCGCCATCAGGGAAGGCGTCCCCCTTGTCGCTTTGTTGGTGGTGCTCGCGCTCTGGTCGGTCTTCGCCAAGCTGCTGGTCGGATTTTACGGGGGTCGTCTTTACGGCCTGGCACCCAGAGGGGCGGTTCGCGCCGGGCTGTCCCTGGGCCAGAGGGGAGAGTTCTCCGCCATTATCGCCACCATGGCCCCCCCGCAACTCCGAGTCTTCAGCGGCATCTACATTCTTGTCACGGCCGTCGTCGGGATAGTCTTTTTCAACAGAGCTCCCAAGTGGGCCAAGTGGGTCGACCAGCGCTATTTTAAACCGCCGCCTGCTGAAAACAACAAATTATCAGCCTAAGAGCTGAAAGCGGTCCGCGTCAGTTAATGAGTATGTTATAATAATAACAAAGTATCACTAGAGCGAACGGTGACAGGGTTTAAAGGCCATCCGAACCGTTCTCTGTCTGGGAGGGCGAATCATGCGTGTAGCCATGCTTTCACCCATTGCCTGGAGGACACCCCCTCGCCACTATGGTCCCTGGGAAAGAGTGGTTTCGTTGTTGACCGAGGGCCTGGTTGCGAAAGGGGTGGACGTAACCCTGTTCGCCACGGCCGATTCCGAAACGGCGGGGAATTTGCGGGCGGTGTGTGCGCAGGGCTATGAAGAGGACCGGTCCATTGAACCGAAAGTCGTGGAAAGCCTGCACATCGCGGCGGTCTTTGAATCCGCCGCTGAATTCGACCTGATTCACAACCATTTTGATTTTCTGCCCCTGACTTACAGCGGCCTGGTGAAGACCCCGGTGTTGACCACGATCCACGGCTTCTCGTCACCGAAAATATTGCCGGTGTATCGGAAATACAACGGAAAGGCCTTCTACGTCTCCATCAGCGATGCCGACCGGTCACCCGAACTGGACTACCTGGCCACTGTCCACCATGGCATCGACATTGAACGATTCACCTTTCAACCCCGGCCGGAAGACTATCTGCTTTTCTTCGGGCGCATTCACCCCGACAAAGGGGCGCGCGAAGCGATTGAGATCGCCGCGTCTGCCGGCCGCAGGCTGGTAATGGCGGGAATCGTTCAGGATCAGGGCTACTACGACCGAGCGGTACGGCCGCGCCTTGACGGGGAGCGGGTCGTCTACGTCGGCAGCGTCGGCCCTTTGGAACGCGACCGCTTGCTGGGCGGTGCCTACGCCTTGCTGCATCCCATCAGCTTTAACGAACCCTTCGGGCTTTCGGTCATCGAGGCCATGGCTTGCGGTACTCCGGTCATCGCCTTCCCGCGGGGCAGCATGCCCGAGCTCATCGAACACGGCCGGAACGGCTTTTTGGTTCCGGACGTGGAGGCGGCGGTGCGTGCCATCGACCGGATCGCCTTTCTCGATCGAACCGCCTGCCGCAAAACCGTCGAGCGGCGTTTCACAGCCGAACGCATGGTGAACGATTACCTTGGGGTCTACCGGATGATTTTGGCGAAGAGCACCAGGACGGCCTGATAGAGGCAAGACCTGGAGAGGGAGGATGGTTTTTGTGCGACAGTCCATTGTTAAACGATACCGCAATAACCCCATACTGACCCGGGACGACGTGCCTTACCCGGTGGCCACCATACACAACGCGGGAGTGGTGAAACATCAGGGACGGTACGTGATGCTGTTTCGTTCCCACCGGCACAACGGCCGGTCGATCATCGGGTTGGCCGAGAGTGAGGACGGCTATACCTTCAAAGTCGACCCGAAACCGTTTCTAGTGCCGGCCCAGGCAGGTATTTTTGCCGAATACGAAGAATTTGGTGTGGAAGACCTGCGTATCTGCGCGCTGGAGGGCGAGTACCTGATGACCTACAGCGCCTATTCGCGCGACGGGGTGCGGATCGCGCTGGCCCGCACAAAGGACTTCGTGGACGTTGAACGGGTGGCGCTCATCACCCAGGCCGACTACCGGAACGTGGTGATCTTTCCGGAACGGTTCGGCGGCCGGTACGCGCGTCTTGACCGGCCCCACTCCGAAATCGCGCCCTGGTCGGTATGGATCTCGTACTCGCCCGACCTGGTGCACTGGGGAGACTCGAGGGTGGTGATGAAACCGGTCAAGTACCACTGGGACGAGATGAAGATCGGGCCGGGGGCGACCCCGATCAAGACCAAAGACGGCTGGCTGCACATCTTCCACGGGGTGTTTCCGACCATGGACGGTTCGGTGTACCGACTGGGCGTGGCGCTGCACGACCTGGAAGATCCGGCGACAATACTGGGTGTGGCCGACGACTGGATCCTGCAGCCCGAAGACCCCTGGGAGGTGACGGGTTACGTGCACAACGTCGTGTTTACATGCGGCGCGGTGCCTGAGGATGACGGCACGGTCAAGATCTACTGGGGCGGCGCGGACAGCGTGATGTGCGTGGGCACCGCGCGGCTTGACGAGTTGACGGCCCTGTGTTTGGACCGTTCCCGCAGCCCCCTTTAACGGAGGGTGTTCGACATGTCGAAGCAAGACGGACTGGTGGCCGTGATTATCGCGGGTGGGGTCGGGACGCGTTTCTGGCCGCTCAGTACGGCGGGAATGCCCAAGCAGTTCCTTAGGTTGTTTGACGACCGCTCGCTGCTGCAGGGTACCTACGACCGCGTGGCGGTCCTCGTCCCGCCCGAGCGGGTGCTGGTGCTGACGAACGAAGGTTTTGTGCCCCTGGTGCACGAGCAGCTTCCCGACATCCCGGAGGGGAACGTGATCGGCGAGCCTATGCGCCGCGACACGGCCGGGGCGGTGGGTTTGGCGGCCTTCCTGTGCCGCCGGCGGTTCGGCACCCCGGTGCTGGCGGTGCTGCCGGCGGATCATATGATTGAGCCGGTGGACCGGTTTCGGCAGGCGTTGATGTCGGCCGTGGCCGCCGCCCGGCGGGACGACGCACTGTATACCTTCGGCATCCCGCCCACCTACCCGGCGACCGGTTACGGTTATCTGGAACTGGGTGAGCAACTGGCCGACGACGGCGGAATCGCCCACTACAGAGTTCTGCGGTTCAAGGAAAAACCCGATGTGGAAACGGCCCGGATCTACCTGGAGAAGGGCACCTTCCTGTGGAACAGCGGGATGTTCGTCTGGAACACAAACGCGCTGCTGAACGAAATTGAAACGCACCTGCCCGGGCACTTCCGACATCTCCGTAAGCTGGTCGCGGTGGACGGACTGGCGGATTGGCCGGCCGAACTGCGCAAGGTGTTTGCATCCATCCCATCGATCTCTATAGACTATGGGGTGATGGAAAAGGCGGTAAACGTGCGGGCGATCGCCGCACCGTTCTCCTGGAGCGACGTGGGTGGGTGGCCCGCGCTTGAGGCCTTCCTGGCAAAAGACGCGCTGAATAACGCCTGCCGGGGCCGGGTGAGAGTCCTCGGGGCCGAGTCCAACATCGTCTTCAGCGAGGACACTGAAGAGACCATCGCCCTGGTCGGTGTGCAGGACTTGATCGTGGTGCGGTGCGGCAAGCGGACGCTGGTCGCCACCCGTGACCGTATTGAAGATCTGAAAAAGTTGGTGGAGTCCCAGGCCCTGGACGAGGAGCCGGAGGCCGGGGACGGGATCAACGGTGGGCGCAAATCGCTGGCGAAGGGGGGTCGGGAGTGAACAGATTCGAAGAGCGGAGTTCTTGTTTCAAGGCCTACGACATCAGGGGTCGGGTCCCCGATGATTTAAATGAAGACCGGGTGGCCGCCATCGGGCGGGCTTACGCCGTGTTGATCAAGCCCCGGCGGGTTGTGGTCGGGCATGACGTGCGCCTGTCAAGCCCCGGGTTGAGCCGGGCGCTGATGAGGGGCCTGACCGGCGAAGGCGTGGACGTGCTCGATATTGGTTTATGCGGTACCGAGCAGGTCTATTTCGCGACGTTTGACCTGGGGTTGGACGGCGGGATCATGGTCACCGCCAGCCACAACCCGGCGGACTACAACGGGATGAAGCTCGTTCGCGAGAAGGCCAAGCCCATCAGTGGCGATTCTGGGCTCAGAGACATTGAAAGCCTGGTGGCCGAAGGTATTCCGGTAACGCCGCTGTCGCGGTCGCCGGCGCGGGGGCGGGTGCAGCGGATCGACATCTACGGCCGGTATGTGCAGCATTTGCTGCGGTCCGTCGATGTTCCCAACCTGAAACCGTTCAAGGTGGTGTGCAACGCCGGAAACGGAGGTGCGGGTTTGGTCGTCGATCAACTGGAACGACACCTGCCTCTGCGGTTTGAAAAGCTTTTCTTCGAACCGGACGGCCGTTTCCCGAACGGCGTACCCAACCCGCTGCTCCCCGAGAACCGACGGGTGACGGCCGCAGCCGTCGTATCGACGGGGGCTGACATTGGGATCGCCTGGGACGGCGACTACGACCGGTGCTTTTTCTTTGACGAGGAAGGTTCCTTTATTGAAGGCTATTATATCGTTGGTTTGCTGGCCGGACACCTGCTTAAACAGAATCCGGGGGCGAAGATCATTCACGATCCGCGACTCACCTGGAACACGGTCGAGATTGTCCGGGAGGCGGGGGGGCGGCCCATCCAGAGTAAGACGGGACACGCGTTCATAAAAGAGAGAATGCGCAAGGAGGACGCCGTTTACGGTGGCGAGATGTCGGCGCACCACTACTTCCGCGACTTTGCCTACTGCGACAGCGGCATGATTCCCTGGCTCGTGGTCCTCGAGATTATGAGCAAGACCGGGAAGAAACTCTCCGAGCTGGTTGGTGAACGAATGCGGCGTTACCCGGCGAGTGGTGAAATCAACCGGCGCGTGGCGGATCCGGCCGAGGCCATCGCCCGGGTGCGGGCGCGGTATGAAACCGAGGCCCTGGTTGTAGACGAAACCGACGGGATCAGCCTGGATTTTACCGACTGGCGTTTCAACCTGCGCATGTCCAACACCGAGCCCGTAGTCCGGCTGAACGTCGAGTCACGCGGTGACGCGGCACTAGTGGAATTGAAGACCCGCGAAATTCTGTTCCTGCTGGACAATGAAGTCGATTGATTCCAGTTAATCATATAATGAACCCAGACTATCTTTAAAAGGTGGTTGTATAATGCAGGATAAAGGCGCCCTCTGTGTAATGGCTACCCGCAGGGGCGAAATCAGGCAGGCTGACTGTCGCCGGGTAATTGCCAGACCCTTTATCCCTGGGGAAAAGCGGGCTCTTAACATCATCGGGCGGGTGTTGAAGCTGTCCGAGGACGAGGTCACCACCTTGATCAACCAGGTGCTGGAGGAGTTCTCTTACCGGCACCGTCGCTTCGAAGACATCTTGGCTCAGAATTTCTGCCACGTGGCCCAGTATGTGCCGAAGGGCGTGGAACTTTCGGAGAACAGGAAATTGCTAATCGGAGCCTATTTTACAAGTGAGTATTCGATTCAGTCGGCCGGCGTGCTGAACCCTTCCATCGCGCTCCACCCGGACCAGGGCGGCTTGCGGGAAGGAGAAGTCCGGTGTATTATGACTTTCCGGTGCGTGGGCGAGGGGCACATCTCGTCACTGGAGTTCAGATCATGCATCATTGACGACGCGTACCAGATCAAGACCCGGCCCATCAGTCCTTTCGTGGAACCCCCGGAGGTCCTTCCGCAGCAAACCTACGACAAGAGTTTGTTTGAGTCCAAACTAAAAAACCGGGGTGCATTCAGTAAGTCGCTGGCCTTGATGTTGAAAGGGTTGCCGTCCGAATTCACGGCCGCCGAACTGGAAGAGCGGATGATTAAGGCCGAGGGGAAGCGGACCCTGCCGAAACGTGCGCAGGCCGACATGCAGGAGATCCTGGCCTGGATGAACAAGAACATTTACAGAGTGAAGTTCCGGCCCGATACCCGTATTTCCGGGCGCGTCCTTTTCCCTGTGGTCGAGAACGAGAGTCGGGGCATCGAGGACGCCCGCTTGGTACGGTTCACCGACGACGACGGGTCGGTCACCTACTACGCCACCTACACTGGGTACAATGGGTTTGTGGTGGTGTGCAAATTGCTGGAGACTAAGGACTTTCTCAGTTTCAAGTCCACGACGTTGACGGGCAAAGCCAGCCACAACAAAGGCGTGGCGCTTTTCCCGCGCCGGATCAACGGCAAGTACGTCATGCTGTCCCGGCTGGACAACGAGAGCAACTACATCGCCTATTCGGACGACCTCTACCACTGGGATAAGGCCGAGTTGATCCGGGGGCCGCAGAGTCCGTGGGAATTCGTGCAGATCGGCAACGGCGGACCGCCCATCGAGACCAAAGCCGGTTGGCTGGTCCTGACCCACGGCGTAGGACCGATGCGCAAATACTGTATCGGGATCGACCTCCTGGACCTGAACGAGCCGTCCAAGTTGGTGGGGCGGCTGCGCGAACCCATCCTGTGCCCGAACGAATATGAGCGGGAAGGATACGTGCCCAACGTGGTTTACACCTGTGGGGCTGTAATCCACCATCACGAGTTGATTGTGACCTACGCCATGTCCGACTGGGAAACCGGAATCGCAACCGTGCCGGTAGAAGAGGTGCTGGTGAAGAGTCTGTTGTGGCAACCGGAATAGATGAGAGGGTGAGGACATGCCCGCCTACGGTAGAAACAACAAAGTGAAGTCGGTGGCCGTGATCGGGACCTGCGTACCCCGGCGTTGCGGCCTCGCGACCTTTACGGATAATCTGTGCAGCGCCCTGGAAGCCGAGTTCGGAGCTTCCTGTCAGGTGGCCATAGTCACGATGGACGACGTGGACGGCGGATATGCCTACCCGGAACGGGTGAAGTTCCAGGTCCGCGACAGCAGCCTGCCGGACTACCTGCGGGCCGCCGAGTTCTTGAACCTGAACCAGGCCGATCTGGTGGTCCTACAGCACGAATACGGTATTTTCGGGGGGAAAAGCGGCTGCCACATTCTGCACCTGGTCAAGAACCTGCAGATGCCGGTGGTCACTACCCTGCACACCGTACTGACCGAACCGACCGAGGAACAGCGAGCGATTTTGCTCGAGTTGGCCGAACACTCGGAACAACTGGTGGTGATGAGCAAGAAAGCCAGCCAGATACTGCGCGACACCTACGGCATTTCCGAAGACAAAGTCACGTTCATTCCCCACGGCATTCCCGACTTTGCGTTCGTCGATCCAAGTTACTACAAGGATACCTTTGGCGTGGAGAACCGCACGGTACTGTTGAGCTTCGGCCTGGTGCATCCCGGCAAGGGCTATGAACTGGTGCTCCAGGCGTTGCCGGAGGTTGTCAAGCGCCACCCGGATGTTATGTATATCATCCTGGGCGCCACGCACCCGCACGTGATCAGGCACACCGGTGACGCATACCGGCACAGCCTGCACCAACTGGTCAACCGCCTGGGCCTGGAGGCCTTTGTACGCTTTGACAACAAGTATGTCGAGCAGGACGAGCTGTGCCGGTACATCATCGCCGCCGATATTTTTATTACACCCCACCGGTCGCCCGCCCAGATCACTTCGGGCACGCTTTCCTACGCCGTTGGGGCGGGCAAGGCGTGCATCTCCACCCCCTACTGGCACGCCGAGGAACTGTTGTCCGAGGGACGCGGCCGGCTGGTGCCGTTCGGCGACGTGGACGCCATGGCGCGGGAGATCATCGACCTGCTGGGGAAGAACCGGGAGCGAAACGCCATGCGGAAGCGGGCGTACAAGTTCGGCCGGACCATGGTCTGGAGGGAAGTGGCCCGGAGTTACATCGACTTGTTTCACCACGTACTCAAGCGCCCGGTGTCCAGACCCACGCCGCCGAACGGGCATCGTTTCCCGGCCAGGATCGTGGATCAGCTGCCGGCCCCGAACCTGCAGCACCTGCGGGTCATGACCGACGATACCGGTCTTCTGCAGCACTGCAGTTATACCATACCGAATTGGGAGCACGGGTACTGTGTGGACGACCAGGCCCGCGCCCTGATCGTGACGAGTCTTTTTTATGCGCTTTTTCAGGACAAGCAGGTCATTCCGCTCACCCAGAAGTACCTGGCCTTTATCGCTTACGCTTTCAACCGTGAGAAGGGCCGTTTTCGAAACTTCATGTCGTATGACCGGCGGTGGCTGGAGGAGGTTGGGAGCGAAGACGCCCACGGGCGCGCCTTATGGGGATTGGGGGTGACGGTGCGCGAGGCGCCGAGTGATTCCATACGGTCTTTGGCCACGCGTCTTTTCAACGACGGCCTACCCGTGGTCGAGGAATTCATTTATCCCCGGGCCTGGGCTTTTACTCTGGTCGGACTACACGCTTACCTGGAAGCCTATCAGGGAGACGCCGTAGCGCGCCGCACGTGCCAGCGGTTGGCGGCCAAGCTCTACACGGCTTTCAAGCAATGCGATCCCGAGTGGATGTGGTTCGAGGATGTGGTAACCTACGACAACGCCAAGATACCGCACGCGTTGTTACTTGCGGGCCGGCGCCTGGCTGATCCCTTGATTTTTGACACCGGTCTTTCTGTTTTGATGTGGTTGCTGAAAAAGCAGACAGCGCCCGAAGGCCACATTTCCCTTGTCGGGAATGAGGGTTGGCTGACCCGGGCGGGTGCGCGGGCCCAGTTCGACCAACAGCCGGTTGACGCCATGGCGTTGGTCGACGCCTGTGTGGAGGCTTTTCGCGGCACCGGTGAGTTATTCTGGATCGAGGAGGCCAGGCGTTGTCTACACTGGTTCCTGGGTTACAACGACGTTAACCTGCCGCTTTACGATTTTACGACCGGGGGCTGTTGCGACGGCCTGGAGCACAACGGAGTCAACGCCAACCAGGGGGCGGAGTCCACCGTTTCCTGGCTGATCTCTTTGCTGACCATGTACGAAGTGGTCGGGCAGGGCGTACTGATGAACGGATCCATCCAGGAGGCGATGAACTTCTAGACGCACCGGGGCCAAACACAAAGCTAAGCATCAAATTATGAAGCTGTAGTGGGCCGGTTTCAGCGGAGCCAGGGAGCACGGCCGACCCGCAGTTTCTTTTTCCGGGCATTCCGGCGGAGGTGCAAAAGCGGGTGGAACAGAAGCAAGCCGAGCAAGGTCAGGGCCAGGGTAGGTATTCCAGTGTTAAAGGCTTGGTGCAACGGTTGCCAATCGTAGCCGTGGGCCGCGACCAGCCAGTCCCGGCCCACCGCCCCGGCTGTTCCGGCGCCAAGCCCCAGCCCAACGTCAACGAAGACCGCAAGGGTGCAGGCCCACCAGGGTGCCGCCAAAACGCGGGCGTGCAGGAGGCCGAGGACGACGGCGGCCAGTACCATCACACCCAGGGCCATCCTCAGTTCACCGTGGATCTTTCCGACATACGGGTTTGGCAGAAGTGACCACGCTACTGTGCCTATCCCCGCGACACAGACCGCCCCCAACAGTGCGGCGGCCACGATGTACCGTTCCCGCAGTCGCCACGACAGCAGGTGGATCAAGATTCCGAAGACAAGGCCCAGAAGGATCCCGGCCGGTAATGCCATTCGTGGCACCTCCCCGAAGACTGTTTAGCCTATTATAATCCAGAAAAATCGGAAACGAAAGTCAAAACCCGACACATACCGTAGCCGGTGTGGGGCTATTGGACCGGCGAAGATGCTGGTTACTAATGAGCGCCGCCAACCGGAGCCGCCTTGTAGTATTGGAATGCAATCTTGCTGCCTAGTTTATTACGGCCGTGTCCCGCAAAAGGTCCGCTGTAAACTCACGATTGTCCGTTGTCTTGCACACCTTTCTCGAAAAGCAAAACGGCAAGGACCCGATTCGGGAACCCTTGCTTTCTTAGTGGGCCATCACGGACTCTAACCCCGAACCTGATGAGTCCCTTTCAGGCCGTTAATAGTCGTCCACCGTTGTCCGGAGCCTAGGAATAGCGCGGGTTTCGCGTCCGGTTATGTCCGCGGTTTCCGTGCTGATCCGCTCCCGTTCCCGGGTTAAATCCGACGGGCTACGAAAACACCTCTGGGCTCACCGTGCTTGAGCTGATAACTGCTGCTGGTACCACCGTAATCACTGTTTGGTTCATCAGAGATAATCTCAAAACCGGCCTTCGGCAACAGCTTCCTTAATAAAACGTGTATATCGCCCCGTAAATCAAAAGTCTTTACGACCATGCCCCATTTACCATCAATCTTTTCCATAGTGACGACGTTATAGTTAATGATCGGCCAGTTGGTGTTTAAAACGCGCAACCAAAGCTTATCAGAGTCCTGTCCTTCAGGCCCTTCCGGCACCTCCAACGGTCCAATGGACAAGCCCTTTTTCGCTTTCAGTTCCCCGTTTATATTATCGGTAATTAAAATTCCCCCGGGAACCAGCACCTCACGGATACTATTAAGTGCAATCAGTAACTCTTCTTCGTCCAATATATGGGCTAATGCGGTACCCCCGGAGAATAAACAGTCGTATCTCTTGTCCACCTTATCCGCCAGCTCCTGAAAGGAACTATGCACCCAGTTAATTTGGTATCCGGCCGCCTTAACCCTTTCTTCCGCTTTTTGCAGCATCCCGCTGCTGATATCGGAACCGGTCACTTCATAACCGGCCTGTGCAAAGTAAAGGGCATGTCGCCCCGTTCCACAACCGGCATCGTGCACCTTTTTCACGTTGTTTTGCCTGAAGATCTGCATATAATAATTGGACTCGTTACGAAACTTCTCCTCCCACGGCATAAACTCGTCATAATCCTTACCCCACTGGTCATACACCTTCTCTACATTCTTGGCCGCAGAATCAACCATTTAAAAACCTCCCGTGATACTTAGGTTTATAGCTACTTCAATCCTGAACCCACCAACTCCTCTCTTTTTATGCGCAAAATGTCCGTTTATGGAATTTTCACCAAGCCAGATCGACGAGATTGCCGCATTTTGCCTTATCCCTTGTCTTGTCAGACAAGCTGGATATCGTGGGTATTGATCTGGTTCGGGAAGGGGAGAGGGCGTTTGGTAAGCGGAATTACGATAGTGTCGAAAGATTGTTCGTATCGGCAGTCAGGTTGAGGTGTTGTCAAGAATTGCAGCGCCGATGATGACCGGCGAGGGGGTCACCCGGAAACGAAGTTCGACTTTTTGGGTTATACCTTCCGGCCGCGGAGATCGAAAAACAAGAAACACAGTGCCTTTCAACACCCAACCCTGGCAGCCTCAAAGCCGACAATTGAAATAAGGGCAGGGATGGTTGGGGGTTGACAAAACCCCACTTTTGAAACAATAATTATAAGGCTTTAACGTGAACCCCGTTTGCGGCGCAAGCGGGGCTTTTTAGGGGCAATTTGAGGGCACGGGGAAGGTTATAGATGAAACAGGATAAATTCCGGAACTTGGCGATCATCGCGCACGTGGACCACGGGAAGACCACGTTGGTGGACGGGATGCTTAAACAAAGCGGTGTGTTCCACGAAAGGCAGGTCGTGGAAGAACGGGTGATGGACCGTAACGAACTGGAACGGGAACGGGGCATTACCATTATGGCCAAGAACACGGCGGTCTTTTACCGGGACTATAAGTTTAATATCGTGGACACTCCCGGCCATGCCGACTTCGGTGGCGAGGTGGA
>JACUUW010000181.1 GCA_014859075.1 Desulforudis sp. | reverse complement strand
TGTGCCGAACTGCTGGTGCGGGGGGCGGTGCAATTCGCCCAACTGGCCGGGCTCAGCGAGGCGGTGGTTGGGGTGACGGTCATTGCCCTGGGTACCTCCCTGCCCGAACTGGCGGCGGCGGCATTCGCCGCCACCCGGAAAATGCCGTCCCTCGCCCTTGGCAACATCGTGGGCAGCAACATCTTCAATATTCTGGCCATTACCGGCTTGTCGGCATCCGCCTTCCCCTTCGCGGTTTCACCGTCTCTCATACACTTCTCCGTGCCGGTCATGCTGGTTTTCACGGTGTTGCTAATGATCATCTGTTATACCCGCAAGACCGTCAGCCGTGGCGAAGCGGTATTAGTATTATCGCTTACGGCCCTATATGTAGCCGCGCTGCTGCGCTATTCTTGAGCACGTTGGATAGTGGTAGCGGCTGCTGCTTCTTGCCATGAGACCGGGGTCGTTGCTAAAATGAGTTTATTGACTACAGGAGGATAATCAGTTTGGACCGTTTTGCTTTTATGATCCATCCCATGGGTGTGGAAGACGTGGCCCGCAAGTTCAAGTTCGCAAAAAGGCTTCCCTCAAGCTGGGTGGAGGCGGCACTCCGCTTGCTGCCGCCGCAGACCGCGTCCGAGATCACCGGAGTTCGGTCGGACCACGGAGAGGCCGCCGGGTGGTTTATAGCCTGCCCGTTGACCACACGGCAGATTATGGGGCTTGATCCTGATTACGTATTACGCAAAGTAATCCGGACCGGGAAAAAGGCCGAGAAGATGGGTGCCAAGATCCTGGGTCTGGGCGCTTTCACCAAGGTGGTGGGCGACGCGGGGGTCACGGTGGCCAAGGCCCTCGACATTCCGGTGACCACCGGCAACAGTTACACCATCGCCACCGCGATCCAGGGAACGCGGGAGGCCGCGCGGCTGATGGGCCACGACCTGGCGGAAGCGGAGATCGTGGTGGTGGGGGCGGTCGGGGCGATCGGTTCGGTATGCGCCCGAATCTTGGCGCGGGAAGCCAAGCATCTGACCCTGGTGGGTCGCAACCAGCAAAAACTTGAACTACTGGCCGATGCCATTATGTCCGACTGCGGACTGGCGGTCCGGGTCACCAGTGACCTGCCCGGTGCGCTTCGGCGGGCCGACGTGATTGTCACCGTCACCAGCGCGGTGGACGCCATTATCGAACCGGAACACTTGAAGCCGGGCGCCGTCGTCTGTGACGTGGCCCGACCGCGGGATGTTTCGCGCCGGGTGGTCGAAGTCCGGGATGACGTACTGGTGGTCGAGGGCGGTGTGGTCGAGGTGCCGGGAGAGGTGGACTTCAACTTCAATTTCGGTTTCCCGCCCCGGATGGCCTATGCCTGTATGGCCGAAACCATGATCCTGGCTCTGGAGAAGCGGTACGAGAGCTTTACCCTGGGACGGGACCTGACGGTGCGCCAGGTCGAAGAAATATCGGCCCTGGCGGCCAAGCACGGCTTCAAGCTGGCCGGTTTTCGGAGTTTTGAGCGGGCGATTACTCCGGAAGATGTTACCAGGATTGCACAAAATGCAAAAAGGCGGCTTGACAAGGGCATGACTGCTCATTATAATTGATCAAAGCGTTGGCCGAAAATGGGAGGCACTGCCTGGGCATCTTGCAGTGCCTAATACTTTGCCCAGTTGAATAAGTCGATGCCGGGACATATATATATGGTTAGCATGATTGGCACAGGCGCCAATCAATGCACGTTTAGAGCACACAAGGGACATAAGGAGTAGAGAAGCGTGGCAGAAGCAAAGAAAGACGTACTGCTGACGATTGAAGGTGTCAGAAAGCTGGAACAGGAACTTGAACATCTTAAGTCCGTGCGGCGACGGGAAGTGGCCGAAAGGATCAAGCAAGCGATTGAGTTCGGCGACATCACCGACAGTTCGGAATACGAGGACGCCAAGAACGAACAGGCCTTTATCGAGGGCCGGATCATCACCTTGGAGAAGGCGTTGCGTAACGCCAGAGTGATTGACGCCGAAGACGTGGATACAAACGAAGTCAGTATCGGTTCAACCGTTTTGCTGAAGGATCTTGATCGGGGCGCGGAGTTTCGTTACACCATCGTGGGATCTATGGAATCCGACCCCCGGGCGAACCGGATTTCTCACGAGTCGCCCGTGGGCCGTGCCGTGTTGGGTCAGCAGGTGGGTAACGTCGTTGAAATCCAGGTGCCGGCCGGGACGGTGAAATACCAGATCATCGACATCTCGCGCTCCAGCCTGTAAGCCCTGGCTCGGAGGGAAGCGGAAATTGCAAGACCAGGACTTGAATGAACTGCTGAAGATCCGGCGCGAAAAACTCTCCCAATTGAAACAACAGGGGATTGCACCCTACGGGGGACGATACGAGCGCAGCCACTTGGCGGCGGCGGTAGTGGCGGATTTCGCGCGTCTGGACGGGCAGGAGGTGACGTTGGCCGGCCGCCTGATGGCCAAGCGGGGCCACGGCAAGGCCGCCTTCGGTGACCTGCAGGACGGTTCCGGAAAGGTGCAGATTTACGTCCGCCAAAACGAGGTGGGCGCTGAAAAGTACGATCTTTTCAAGCTGTTGGATATTGGGGACATCCTCGGCGTGCGAGGCACCGTCTTCAAAACCCGGATGGGCGAGGTGACCGTCTCCGTGACCGATTTCGTACTCCTGGCCAAGTCGCTGCGGCCCCTGCCCGAAAAGTGGCACGGCCTGAAGGACGTTGAACTCCGTTACCGCCAGCGCTACCTCGACCTGATCGTCAACCCCGAGAGCCGGGAAGTCTTTATCACCCGGAGCCGCGTGATCGCCGGGATCCGCCGTTACCTCGACGAACACGGCTTTCTTGAAGTTGAGACCCCGATGATGCAGACTGTCGCCGGCGGGGCGGTGGCCAGGCCTTTTGTCACTTATCATAATGCGCTGGGTATCCCCTTGTTCCTACGAATCGCTCCCGAGTTATATCTGAAGCGGCTCCTGGTCGGCGGCCTTGACAGGGTGTACGAGATCAACCGCAACTTCCGCAACGAAGGGATTTCCACCAGGCATAACCCCGAGTTCACCATGCTGGAGATTTACGAAGCGTTTTCCGACTACCATGACATGATGGATTTGACCGAGCAGTTGATCACCAACGTGATTGAACAGGTCTTCACCAGCCATACTTTTCCCTACGGCGAGCACGAGATCAGCTTCGCCACCCCGTGGACAAGACTGTCCATGCTGGAGGCGGTACGGCAGCGCACCGGGCTGGACTTTGAAAATCTGTCGACCGAAGAAGCGCGAACCGCGGCCTGGGAACAAGGGTTGGAGTTTGAGTCCGCGCCCGACTGGGGCGAGGCGTTGAACGCAGTATTTGAGGAAAAGGTGCAACCAGACCTAATACAACCCACCTTTATTTATGACTACCCGCTGGAGCTTTCCCCGTTGGCCAAACGCCGGGATGATGCGCCGCACCTGGTGTACCGTTTTGAGTTGTTCATCGCCGGTCGGGAGATGGCCAACGCCTTTTCCGAGCTGAGTGATCCGCTGGACCAGGAACAGCGGTTTCTTGCCCAACTGGAAAAGCGGGAGAAGGGCGACGAAGAAGCCCACATGTTTGATGCGGACTACGTCAACGCACTCGCCTACGGGATGCCCCCGGCCGGTGGGCTCGGTATCGGAATCGACCGGCTGTTAATGATAATGACCAATTCTGCTTCCATCAGGGATGTCATCCTGTTTCCGCTGTTGAGGCCCCGCGAAGACTGAGTCAATTTGCCGTCGCCGTCTGCCGCCGACGCCTTGACAGCGATAAATCCTTATGCTATATTTAGATTCGCTCCCGACCGAAACGTTGATACTTCCTGAAGAACT
>JACUUW010000008.1 GCA_014859075.1 Desulforudis sp. | reverse complement strand
TGGGTGATCGAACACGGGGGCGCTCTTCAGGACGCTGCGGGTGAGAAAGAGCTGTGCGTACAGCGGTTTTTTGCCGGTAGTCGCCATGTTCGACCACAGCGTGAGCAGCTTCAGCCGGGACTGCTTGCCGACCTTAATCTTCTCGTCCAGCGCCTTGAGGTGCGACAGGTAAATCAGCGCGGTCTTGAGCGGTTGCTCGGCAAGATTTGTGTGAGCCCCATCGAATGGGGCGGACTGCGGGATAAACGTAGTCAGCGCCCGATCGGTCTCCTCGATGCTCCAACCCAGCTTGCGCCATAAGCGTACGAAGAGGTTGATGCACAGGAAGACGATCGTGCCCGCCGCCTCGCCGTCGGCGTAACGCAGCGTGGTCTGGTCGAAGTCGCAGCCGGCGTCCGGGTCGGCGAGCACTAGAACGTCGCCGAAGGGGATGGCCTGCACCTCGGCCTCCAGGTCCGCCGCGGACACTCCATGCGCATCGGCGAGTCGCTGCAGCTCGTCGGCGAAAGCGATCACCTCGAGCCGCCGCTTCTGGTCGTCCGTGCCGAGCGTTGCCGGGTCCTGGGCGGTGAGGTGCTTGTGATCGAGGTAGAAGCGAGCGTCCTGGGCGTTCACACCGAGCTTGTACAGCAGGTTCAGCTTCTCCAGCTTCGGGTTCACGAAACCGGTCTTCACGATCTCCACCAGCTCCTTGTAGCGCACGCCCAGCCGCCGCGAGAGCGCTTTGGCTGACTTGAGCGCCGCTGAAGCGTCACAGACGAGCAGGTCGCCGGCAACCGGGGGAGCGTCCCACACGCCCCACAGCGTGATCCGTGTCCGGCCGGGGCCGCCGGAGCCCTGAGCCCCGACCTCCTTGATGGTCTTCCGTTCCGCGCTCAGCGCGTTCGCGCTCACGTCGAAGTAGGTGCATATCAGCCCGGCCTGGAACTTCCCGGCGTCGGCGTCCGGGATTGTCAGCGTCGCATGATCCACATTGGTGGGGTTCTGGACGGCCGGCCTGACCGTCGGACAGCCGTAGAGCTCGTACCACTTCCCGCCGGCGAGAGGATCGGCGTCGGTGAAGATCGAGGCTTCGGTGGGCGAGAGCCCCAGCGACTCGATGAAGATGCCGGCCCGGTCGTAGGGCTGCGCCGTTACAAACAGGTCGTCGCTCTGGCGGAAGACTTCCAGTACTTGTGCCAGAGGCGTCTCGAAATAATTGCAGAACCGGCGCACGGTCTCAATCCAGAGATCGAACGGCAAATTGAGCGGGTAACGCGCCTCGCGCAGCTTGTCGTAGGTTTGGCGGATCACGTTCTGCGGTTCGGCCAGCAGTTCCGCCGTGGTCGCCTCGCCGGTATCGTGCGCCGCCTTTTCCTCCAGCTTCCCGTGGGCGACGTAGTACTCGAGGATCTCGTTGACGACGTCGATATAGGGTAGCGCCGTGTGGGTGTTTTCGCAGGTAAGCGGGATGCGGGGCAGATCCGGGCGGCGTTCAATCAGCACGTCGTAGGGCTTCATCGCGTCCCCGTTCGCTTTCTTGTGCGGATAGTCCTGGTTGTTGTGCGTCGCTTTCCAGTGCGCCAGGAAATTGCCCCACACGCCCGGCTCGGGATCAACGAATTGCAGCAGGTCTACCAGGTACGCCGCCGGGCTGAGCACGGAACGGCAGTGCTCGCATTCGCAAAAATCCATCGAACCGAACAGCGACTCCATGGTCGGGAACTGCTTGATCAATTCGTTGCGCACGCTCTCGCGCACTTCTACCGGCGCCGAAAGGCCGGCCACCGGCGGTTCGCTGTCCAGTTTCTTGGCGATCGTAAACAGGTTGTAGGTCACGCTGCTCACCTGCTTCGCCTTGCGGTAGACCAGCCCGGCCAAGCCGGACGCAGCGGCTGCCTTGTGAATCTCCAGGTATTTGGCGTTGAATAGTTCCACAAACGCCGCTTCAGGATAAGCCATCACGTCGTAGGCGGAGGTCATACCCAGACTCATCAGAACCGGTATCGCCTCGTTGCCGGGCGTGATCTGGTAGACGCGCTGCAGGGTCTGCAACTGCTGCCGGGCGGCTTTGCTTGCCGCAACTCCTGTGTGGGTTTTTAGAAAGGCGGCAACCGGCGTCTCACCCAGGCGGAATCCTTGTCCTGCTGCGCTCTTCAGTAGCGTGACGGTTTCAGGGTGAGCAAGTGGTTTGAACCTGTCGTCCTTTTCGAACAGCCGGGCAAGTACTTGGGTGGGGTAGCTCAACCGTACCTTGCGCGCCATGTCCCCGGTGTAGGCATGCAGACGGTCTTCCACCTTTTCGGCGGCGTAGGCGACGGGAATCAGCTCATCGAGCTTTTTTCTGTCCGCGTCGGTCAGGTTGTTGCGCCGGTTCGGGGGAATCCCCGCCTGATCGAACACTTCCGCGGCCCACGCCTCGGCGCGATGAAAATCCTGCTCCACCAGTTGCACGGGATCGTTGATCCGCTTCCGCAGCAGCCGGGCGGTCATGGCCTCGCTGTTACCGGCCAGGAAGGCCAACTTGCCTTGAAGCTGCAATCTGCCGATCTGTGCCTCGTTGAGGCCGGCCTTATAAGCTTCGTCCCACAACCGGGCGGCATCGCCGCGATGATTGAGATAAATCGGTACAAACTTGTCCTGTGCCTCCTGGGACAAGCCGGAAGCCTTGAGCAGCGCGCCGTAGGTTGAGCGCGACCCCGGCGCGGGGATGTTCAGGCGCACCGCCTCGGCAAAGGTTTCAAACTGCTTCTTGAAGCGCCCGATTTCCGGATCGCTGAGTGCCACGATGCCCGCGTTGCGCACGGTCTTCAGCGCCTGCTCGGCCACCTCCGGATTTACCTGCGCCAGTAACAGCTTGTCGGAAGGTAGTCCCGCGCGCAGCAGGCCGTACACCGCCTCTTGCGGCAGTTTCACCTCCGGGTCGGCGCTGAGCCGCTCGGTAACGGCCGCCAGCGCGATCAGGCGCGCATCCCAGCCGGTGGCGCGGTTGAGCACGGTCAGGTCCTGGCGCTCGACGTTCTCGCGTGCCTCGGCCAGCTTCGTCAACTGACCGACGTGCGGCGTGAGGTCAGCTGACAGACGGCGGTATTCCGCGGCAAGCGGCTGCAAATTGCCGGGCGCGACCAGATTCACGACCGCGCGAAGTTCAGTGCTTAGATCGTTCAGCGGTTTGGAAAGCAGTATTTCTTTGTTGGCGTTATCGACGGCACGCACTTCGAGACTCAGCGCCTTGTCGCCCGGATCGTAGGTAAAGACATACCGACCACCGGCCAGTGTGCTCGTCTCCGCCAATAACGTGGATTTGCCGCCAAAGTCGCGGCGATACAGACGCAACTTCAAATTTTCGGCAAGCAGGCCATGGTCCAGTACGATCACACCGGCGACAACCTGATGGTTGTTCACGCGCAGGACGATAGGCTCGCGTTGCGGCTGGAAGTTTTGGATGACGCCCTTATCGTTGCGGATCTCCTGCAGCACATAGTGGAGCAGCGTTTCTCCGCGATACACCTTGAAATACAGATCGGGGCCGCCCTCTCCTGGATGCTCGGTAAAATCGGAACGTTTGAAGCGGATGACCGCTAGGCCGTCTTCGTCCGTATCCGCCGGTTCTCCAAGTGGGTCATCAGGGGACTTCGGATCCTGGTCGAAGGCTTCGATACGTAGACCGACAATTGGCTTACCGCGCGCGTCCACGGCCCGGCACACCACCGTGTAATAGGTATCGAGAAAGGCGGCGTCTGTATGTGCAGGCCGTTCGTCCAGCACCCCAAATTCCCGCAGCAGCGTGTTCAGCGCATCGGCCGTCAGCTCGTCCACCTCACCGCCGGCTTGCAGCCCGCGTTCTTTCTGAAACACGCCCACCAACATGGACGTGGCCTCGCCATAAGCCTGTTCAGCCCGCTCGCGCCTGAGTGCTTCGGACAGTTTTCGGCGGGCCGCTTCGTCGTGGGCCAGGAGGACGCCCCGATCGAGCAACAGTTTCAGCGCATCCTGCAGGTCGCCCACTTCCGGGCTCTTCATCCGCCGTTTCAGCGGAAAGGTGATTTTGTTCACCGTTATCCTCCCTTTCGGGCGGCCGGGCCGCCCATTGGGTTCGTATTCTCAACAAGAAATGCATCCGTTTTTCTACGTAACCTTCTTACCGTCGCACGCAAAGCCGCCCAACAGGTATGGTATCTTTTGCCCGGTCTGCACGCCCCGCGGCGCCTTGGCCGGCGAGAACGTCCAGCGGGTAATGCCGTCCGGAAGGCTCAGCGGTGAGCCTATCTACTGAACGTGACGACGAAACGATTTTCCTCTCTCGGGTATGTCGATTGCGGTGTCGCTTCATGCGCCCGTGGAATCTGGTGAACAGTGACGCGGGCGTTGGCGCTGGTTCCTGCCGCTCGAAGTGCTTGGACGAACTCGGCTGATTCTGTAACGACAACCCAAGTGCCGCCCGGCTTCAGTCGCCCCAAACGCGCTTGAACAAACTGCTGTGTCGGGATAAACGCACGTCCCAACGGAAAGGGATAATCTTCTCGGATCAAGTTAAACCTTGCGCCCGCCGGCAAGTCCTCGACCCTGCCTTGAACGAAGTTACCCCCTGACTGCCGATAGCTTCTGGCCGCAGCGGTCGCTCTCGGGTTAACTACCGTTACATTCCCGCCTTGCTGCGACACACGCCGTGCATAGGCGAATTCAGCACTGGTTTCGGCGCCGACAACCAGAACATCTGACTGAGGTCGCTGGGATGGACGGCCGGGCGGTGGTGCCGCAGGCGGCGGCGACCCGCGCGGTAAGGCACGCGGCGTAGGTGTTGGGCGAGCAGGTGGGTCTTGACTGTGTTGTCCACGCGGCGGCGTTAATGCACGCGTAGGTGGCGGTGGAGCAGGTCGAGTGGTTGGTGGATCTGCAGTCCGAACCTCTGCGGCTACCGGGCGCTGCGGCGGTGTTTGACCCACGCTCCGCATCTGCTGGCGCCCGGCCCCGGCCGCCGCTCCCGCCCCCGCCAGCCCGAAGATTGCCAGCCCGGCCTGAGCCGCAGCGTGCTGTTTGTTGGGGTCGTCGGTAAGCAGACGCGCAATCCCCCACAACAATGCGCTGAAGGGATTGCTCGCGATGGCCGCACCGGTCTGCAATTCCCGCTGAACCCCGGCCCTTCGCTGCAGTTCCCTAAATTTACTCTGGCGAATATTCAGGTAACATACGCTTCCTATACAACCTGCGACGACCGGATCATCCGGAGTTCCACGCTCCAAGTTCCAGTGTTGCATCCCGTTTGGGTCAACGTTCCTTATCGGATTTGATCTGACATACTCGTACACACTCAGGCCGTCCAGTAATCCTGCAGGGTCACAACTCGTCCACCTGCCCAACCACGACGCGTAATACCGCGCCCCGTGGTAGTAGAACCCACTTTCCTCATCGCGCTCCTTACCCGTGTAGCGATAACGCTTGGGCGTTTCGGTCCGGCGGCGCACCGCCTGATACGAAGTGCCGCCGTAAGGGTAATACTCTTCGTACGAGATGATCCGTGCCTGCTCGTCAAGCTCCAGGCTTACCGAGCCGAGGTGGTTGCCGAACTGGTAGCGGATGAGCCGCGCGGGGGCGGGGTCGTTGCCGGCCGTGTCGAGGGTGCGCGTTTCCACCAGGGCGATGCGCCGCCGGTCGTCCATGATGTGCAGGGTTTCCCGCTCCAAGCGCTCCGCCCCCTGTCGCCGCCGGTAGATCTCGAAGCCGCCGAGGTAGATGCGTTCTTCGACGAGATTGGCCGATTTCTCCCACACCTTGCGCAGGCGCCGGCCGGCGGCGTCGTATGTGTAATACGCCGTGCCGCCGCCACCCAGGTCGGTCCGGCGCAGCTGGTCCTTGTAGTCCCAGTGCATGTTGGGGGCGGGATGCACGCCGCCCAGGTGCGGCATGCGGATCATGTTGCCGTGGGCGTCGTGGACGTAGCGCTCGTTGCCCGGATTGCCGTTGCCGACCGCAGTGCCGCTCAGGCGGTTGCTCTGTTTGCCCGGTTCGATCAGGCCGGCTTCGTCATAGGCATAGGTGCGCAGCCAGCCGGGATGAGCCGGGTCGCTGCCGCGGTGCCGCATCTCCAGGAAATTGCCCACGGCGTCGTAGACGTAGCGCTCGATGTATGTACCCAAGGTTCCGCCGTCGTTGGGGCTGAAACGTCCGGCTGCGTCGGCGCTGAGCAAGCCGACACGGGGGGCATCGTTGTGGGAATGCGGAATCGGTGCGCCGCCGTCTTGTCCCAGATGTTCACGGCCGGTGGCTTCGATCAGCCGGTAGAGGGCGTCATAGGTGTACCCGGCGCTCGGCTCGACGCGCTTGTTGCGGAAGTAGACGGACTGCTGGGCGTCGTCGCGGATGTGGGTGATGTTGCCCACGGGGTCGTAAGTGTAGCGCAGGTTCTGCAGGCCGCACGGTGTATGCGGCGGCGGGACATCGGGAGCGGCGAAACGGGGTGGCGGTGGGTCACTACCACAGTCCTCGGTGAACGATGCCCCCCGCCGGGTGTAGAGGTGGATCAGTCGAAACGTCTGCGGATCGTAGGTGTATCGGGTCGTCGTGCCGTTCTTGTAGTCGATGCGCAGCCGCCGGCCCTTGGCGTCGTAATCGATGTTGCTCACGCCAACGGCTGCCGGCCGAGTAACGGCCGCATCAATAAGACCGACCGGCTCGTTCGGGTGGTCCAGCCAGACATCCACCCGCTCCAGCAGGTTGGCCTCGTTGTAGCCGGGCTGGAGGACATTGCGCTTTGCCTCAGGCTGATCGCTGCGCGGTACGATCAATTGCACCGGGCGGTTAAGCCCGTCGTAGGTAGTGCGGCTCGTATACGTGCCGGCTTCCAGCAGGGGCGCAAGGCTGGCTTCCAACGCGCCGGGGTTGAGCCGATCCGTAGCATTGACGGGCAGTGCTGCATCCACCGCGCTCCAGTTTATCGCCTGCTTGTATTCCGTGGCGATGCGGCGTGAGGCACGCAGCAGGTTGCCTTTGAAGTCGTGAGCTGCGCCGGTAACCGCCCCCGCCTGATCAAGGTGAAGGTAAAGCCGGCCGCGCAGGTTGCGCTGTTCAGCCTCCGGGTGATGCTCGCCGTAGACCAAGCGCTCGGTCAACAGCTCCTGGTTCGGGTTGGCGGGATCGGCGCCGGTAACGAGGACGCGCACCGGCCGGCGCAGCGGGTCGTACTCGGTGCGGAAGGTGTGGCCCCGGCTGTCCCAGGCGCGGATGGGATTGCCCGCCACGTCGTTCAGCATCCGGCGTTCGCCCGCCTCCATGCCGGCCTGGTGGATGCGGTTGCCCGGCATGTCGTAGGCGTAGCGCATGACGATGCGGCCCAACGCGTCACCGTTCTGCTCGATGGCATCGCGCACCGCGCGCTGGTTGCCCTCGATATCGAGTTCCACACGGGTGTGAAACCTGTCCTCCGTACCGTCGAGGACGTGGTTTGCGCATGCCACTTTATTGTGGGTGACGGTGAGGAAAGGTCTCCCCAAGGTATCGAAGTAGGCTGTGGCAGGCGTGTCGGCATGGGCGGCCGCCTTGTCGGCGGCAGCCTGTTCCTGTACTCCCAGCGCGCCGCCCTGCCGCTCGACGTGCCAGGTTTGCCACGGCGGCGCCGGTGGGCCGGCCGGCAGGCCGGCGAAATAGCGGGCGGTGCAGCCCCGGATGTCGGCGTCGGTGCGCGGGTCGCCCAGCACGGTGTCGTTGACGTCCCAGGTGGTTTGCCGCCACGGGTCGAACACCACCTTCTCGTAAGTGCGGTTGGGGTGCAGGGTGGCGACGACGCGTTCGACCGGATCGTAGAACAGGATGGGGCTGACCCCGACCTGCACGCCGAACTCGAAGCGATGGGTGGAGCTGAAGAACGGCTCATACTGGCGAACCGGCTTGCCCTTGTTGTTGAAGATGGTCCAGCCGCTGCCGACCCAGCGCGGGCTCACATCGTCGTCGGTCATCTCCGGCCGGCCATCCGGGCCCACGATGATCTTCCCCTCCGGAGCGCGCTTTGGCGCCGGTCCCGCCTCGGCCTGGATCTTCTGCTGGATCTCCCGCCCGAAGCCGTCGGAGTAGGAGAAGCTGTGCTGCATTTTGGTCTGCCGGCCGGTTTCGAGGTCGGCGTCGTGGATTTCCCGCGCCAGGATGTAGACGACGGCGGGCTGCGGGTCGGGCTGGTTCTTGGTGCGCCGGTAAGCGGAGAGGTCATAAACCAGCCGCGTCGTGGCGCGGTCGAGTATGGCGTGCGGGTCGGTGAGTGGGTCGGCCAGGTGGTCGAGAATTTCGGCGTTCGTCAGATCGGCGTTGAAGCCGTCGAGCGCATCGCCCAGGGTCTCCTCCGGCTTGCCCATGACCGCCGTGCCCACCACCATGCCCAGGGCGTCGAAGGCGGCTTGGGTGCGGTTGCGGTTGGGGTCCATCACCCGCGAAGGCTGCAGCACGCGGTAGTCGTTGCCGGGTTTGGTGGAGTCGATCGTTCCGTCGGGTCGGCGCTCTCCCACGGTGACGCGGTTGCCCAGGGCGTCTCGGGTTTCCAGCATCAGCAGATCGTAGGGGTCGTAGGTCACGGTCGTCGTTTGCCCGAAAGGGTCCTGGTAGCGGTGGGGCAGGAAAAAATGGCTTTGGGCGTAAGCCCGTTCCGGCGCAGCGGTGTGGTCGCCGTCGGGTGACAGGAAAACGCGACCGGCGGGAATCCACCAGTAATCATCTTCGTCGCTCTGTGTCCACAATGGATGAGTGCTGTCCGGCGGAAACAGGTTCTGATTCCGTAAAGCCTGACTGTTTAGATAGCCGCCCCCGTCGGCGCTCCGGCCGTCCAGAACGGCAGCGGGATTGGGTAACAGCGGTTGGCCGTTGTGCTGGAAGACCTGTGCCAGCACACCCGGCGTGAAGGCGAGTTGGTAGCTTTCGCCCGGCAGGGCCAGGGGCTCGACTTCGCCGAGCGGCAGGAGCGCGGTCAGATCATCCTTGCGGTACAGGGTGCGGACGTGTTCGATGAGACGGCGCTGTGTGCCGGTGGTGGGCTGATCTTCGTACTGGATCTCACTACCTGCGATGTGCACCAGCTTTACACCGTCAGGGTCGGCGGGATCGGGCTGCACGAAGTCGGCGCTCTGGAACCGCCCCGCTGCGCCCGTCGGCGTGTAGCCGGTCAGCTCATACGTGCGGCTTTCGCAGGGCAACGGCGTGCGGTAGGCATCGTCAGCCTCGATGGCGTTGGTGACGTGGTTCTCGGTGTAGGTGATGAGCGTCTGCGTCTGTTTATCCCGATCCGCCTGCAAAGGCAGTGTGGCATCGGGCCGGCGGCGGCCGTAGCCGATGGCGGCTTCCTTCAAGACATTGCCGAAGTCATCGACTTCCAACGTGAGCGCGTGCTGAATGCGCGGATCGACCGGGTTCCGCTCGTAATGATAAGTAATCGCCTCACGCGGATGGGTAAAGAAGACTGCATGGCGGTTGCCGGCGCGGCGTTGCAGGATGCGGATCGTGAAGTCCTGTTCGACGACGGTGTAGGGCGTCCCGGCTCTTCGGATCATCGCCTCGGGTGATCCGGGCGGGGCATCGTCGGCGTACACCTCCCGGCGCAGCATCACGCCCTTCAGGGCGCGGCAGGCTTCGTGTTCTTCATCCGGCGTCAATCCGGTGGGCAGTGTGGTATCGGGGAGCAGCAGCGCCCGGAATTCTGAGTCGCTTAAACCCGGTTCACGGTAATACTCGTCCTCGAACTGGCGCGAGATGTGCTCCCGATCAAGGTAGACCCCGGTGTGGAACCAGGTCTTGGTATGCACCGGAGGAACATGGGAGGCGGCGTCGGCGTTGGTGGCGTCCGGCGACGTACCGTCACCCGTCAACGCGGCGATTTCCTCCGTATCCCACTGCTCCACCATGCCGAAGCCGCGGAACTCGCGCTCCACGCCGTCGAAGTAGCCGTGATGGTAGGCATAGCGGGTGACGAAGCGGTTGCGGCTGATGCGGTCGTAGGTTTCAACCCGTTCGACCACATGCACCGGGAAGGGCAGGCGGGTGATCCAGGGTTTTCCGTCACGCTTGTCCTGCAAATAAAACTTCGTCGAGGGCGCGTACCGGACGCGGGTCTCGGCGCCGAGGTTGTTCTTAACCGAAACCAACAGGTGTGGTTTCTGCACCGGCTTCTTTAGCTCTTGTGCATCCGGTTCCGGCTCTTGCACTCCCTGGTCCGGCTTCCGCCTGCCCATCAGGTTGACGTAGCGCATCTGCCGCCCGGCATCGCCCGGGAGCGGCGAAGACCAGACCAGGCAGGCGGTGCCGTTTCCGAGCAGGTCGATAGGCACGATGCCGACCAGGTCGTCCACGCGGGGGAAGACGCGCAACACCTGCGGCTCGCTCCAACCGTTGCCGGATTGGTTGAAGTAGAGACACGCGCCGTCGCGGTGCAGGTAGATGATATCGGTGGTGCCGGTGCCGTCGATGTCGGCCAGGCGGAGGCGCCGCTGGTCGAACTGGTCCGGGTGGTCGAAGTGAGGCGCGTGGTCCATGGTGACTTTGGCGCCGAAACGGCCGTAGCCCAGGTTGGGCCAGTAGCAGACCTCGCCGTTGCGGATACGCACCAGGTCGGTGAGGCCGTCACCGCTCAAGTCGGCGAGATAGACGGACTGGGTGCCGTCGGCAAAGACCAAGCGGGGACCTTTCTCTTCGTCCAGCGCTTGCGCGACGCGGCGGGCCGGGCCGAACCCTTCCTCGGCCAGCGAGGCGTGCCAGACAAAGGCGTCGTCTTCCGTGATCAGCGCGTCGGCGTGGCCGTCCCCGTCCAGGTCCACAAACTTCAGGTTGGGGTCGCGCATGTCGCGGTTGAGGCGGGCGGTGAAGGGGCGGAAGGGCTGCCATCCCTCGACGCCGTCATGCTCGTACAAACCGGGCGAGGGGCCGTCCAGCACCACCAGATCGGGCCGGCCGTCGCCGGCCAGGTCCATGAACCGCGCCCCGGTGGTCAGAGCGAGGTTGGGTTTGCAGGCAACGCGCTCCAACGGTCCGAACTCGACCGGGTACTTGCCGATCGGACTGAGGTTGCGTTTGTAGAACCACGCTCCTCCCTGCTCGCTGAGGATGCCGGGGATTCCCTCGCCGTGCAGATCGGTCCACTGATAGGCCGCACCGTCCAGCCCGACGGGCAGATTCTCCAGACCAGCGCGGTCGACTTCTTCCACCGTGTCCTGCACAATAGGCTCGGTGTATTCGAACTCGACCGGCGGCAGGCTGCGCTTCAGATAGCCGTCGTTGTGCCGTCTGTAACCGCTCTCCGTAACGGCACGCAGGAAGGTATAGACGGGCTTACGGGCGTGGTCGGGGTCTTCTTCGTGGGAATAGGTGAAGTCGGTGGAGCGCACCAGGCAGTTTGCCCCAACCCCCTGCTCGTTCGGGAAGTGATGGAACATCAAAACCCGCCGGCACAAGCGGTAGGTGCGGACCTCGAACCCGGCCCGGTAGGAAGAAAACGGATCGTTCCGCCGCGACCATTTCCGGCCCGGTTCTTCCGGCGCCGGCGTGTCCGGATCGTACTCGCCGTAGTCGAAGACGGCCTCGAAGAGCCACTCCGACGGCGGGGGGGTAGGCGGCCGATCCTCTGCGAAAATGGGGTGATAAGGCGTTCGGTTGCCGTACTTAATGCGCTTCAAGTAGCGGTTGGCGGCTCGCGTCTGATCCGTCCGGTTCCGCTCGTGGGCTTGGGATACGTCGACGCCGTCCGAGTTTTCCTCTTTGTAACCGTAGACGATCGCGTTGCCCTCGTCGTCATGGCTCTCGCAGATCAACCAATTGAAAATGTGGGTGGGATCCGCAGGATCGACAAGGCGGCTTTCAGCGGTTTTGCCATACCATGTGGTGATATTGTCCTTGGTGATGGATCGCCAGAAACTGTCCGCGGGGTGCGCTTGGTTGGTCCAGCGCTCGATACGTGCGAACAATCCCTCGATCCTGGGCCGGTAACGTTGAATGCGGTAGGTTTTGCCATCCACAGTGCGGGGAGGAATCATCTCTCGGGCCCAATTTCCGCCATCCTGGACCAGAACCGGGACGAGGTCTTCCGCACCGGACAGAATGAAAACGTCTGATTCATCGGCGTCCCGGTATCTGGGCAATCCCTTGTCTGTCTTGCGGGTGATGGAGGGGATGGACAGGCTCCAGCCGAAGCCAAACGGCCCATTGCCCGTACCGGAGTCATAGGATAGGGAAAGCTGAGGACCGAAACCGGAGCGTCCAGGACTGGTGGCGATGGGCATGGTCATCGAACCGGTGCCGGTGACCGGGTTGGCGGCAAACTTCTCGCCGACCCCGCGGATCGCGCCACCGCCTTTGGGCGGAGAAATGGAGGGTGCAGCTGACTTCTGCTGGTTTTCACTTCGACTTGTTGTGGTTTCCGACGAACCCATGATTATCACCTTATCAGTACGATCTAGCAGTCAGCGCCCGGATGACTCGAGCTTGTGTCCGCCGAACAATAAGGCTCCGCAAGCCATTCGGACTCTGTTCCTGTCTATTCGATCATGTGGGATGTTTTTCCTGCTAAGATCTGTAAACGGTTTCGGGAAACCTGAGGACCACTTGTGGTGGAATGGCATGGTATAATGAGCAGGAATCTCGTTCCCCGCTTAGCCCATCGGGAGCACGATTCTGACGGCCGGCGGCATTTTGGCCGTCCGTACCGGTCCATAACCCGGAGGATTGAACCCCGGACGTGGAGGCCCGCAGTATGTTGGTTGAAACGCTGCCCTGGCCGGGAGGTGCCGGCGGATTGTACGCCCGGTTGGGCGACCGGCCCGGCCTGGTCATCCTGGACAGCGGGATGGAGCCGCGTGACCCGTGCCGTTTCCCCTCGGGTCGGTGGTGTTTCGTTGCTTTTAAACCCTTTGCCGTGCTGGAGTGTCGGCCTGAGGGGCACCGCCTCCTTTCCCGGGACACGGTGCAGCGGTTTCGGGGCGACCCCTTCGATTTGCTGCAGGAGATCCTGGAAGCCCATGCGCTTCCCGCCGGGCCGACGCCCCTGCCCGCGGGCGGCATCGGCTTTCTTTCCTACGGTCTGCGCAGCTTCGTGGAACCGTTGCCGGCCCGGCCCGATGACCTGGACCTGCCCTTGGCCTGGATCTGTTTCTACGACGCCGTCATTGCTTTGGACCGTCAGGAGGAGGTTCTATATCTGACTTCCACCGGGATACCCGCCCGCGGTCCGGCCCGAAACAGGCGGGCCGCAGCGCGCATGCGGGAATTGCGGGACCTGGTGCGGTCCGGAGGCAACGCGCCCAGCCGGCCGGAGACCGTCCGGGCCGGCGGCGAGGGCGCCGTCCGGTCCAGCTTCTCCCGGCCGGACTATCTGGAGGCGGTATACCGGGTCAAGGAATACATCGCCGCCGGGGACGTGTACCAAGTCAACTTGGCGCAGCGTTTTTCGGTGCCGTGGACCGGTGCGCCCGGTGCCCTGTTCGCGCGGCTGTGCCGGTCAAACCCGGCGCCTTTCGCCGCGTTGGTCAGCGGCCCGGGTTTCGCGGTGGTGAGCGCGTCGCCCGAGCGTTTTCTACACCTGGATCCCCGGTCCGGGTTGGTCCACACCCGGCCGATCAAGGGCACACGCCCGCGCGGCGCCACACCGGCGGACGACGCGCGCCTGGCCCGGGAACTTCAGGCCAGCGCCAAGGATCGGGCCGAGCACGTCATGATCGTCGACCTGGAACGCAACGACCTGAGCCGGGTTGCGGCGCGGGCCTCGGTCCAGGTGAGCGAGTTGCTGGTCCTGGAGTCTTTTCCGACCGTCTGGCACCTGGTGTCGACGGTTGAGGCCGTGCTGCGTCCGGAAACCGGCTACGCCGCGCTGCTGCGGGCTGTTTTCCCGGGCGGTTCGATCACCGGAGCGCCCAAGATCCGGGCCATGGAGATCATCGAGGAACTGGAACCGGTACCCCGGGGGTTATATACCGGCGCCATCGGTTACTTCGGTTTCGACGGCGGTCTGGATTTGAACATTGCGATCCGAACCGTGGTGCTGCAGGGCGGCCGGGCCTGGTTTCACGCCGGCGGGGGGATCGTGGCGGACTCCGACCCCGAAGCCGAGTATCGGGAGACACTGGACAAGGCCCGGGCTCTGTTTGGGGTCCTGGGTTGTAAGGAGGGCGGTGCAGCGGATGCTGGTTTACCTGAACGGACGGATGGTGCCGGGCGATAAGGCCCGCGTTTCTCCTTTCGACGCCGGCTTCCTGCTTGGAGCCGGGGTGTTCGAAACCATGCGCGCCCGCGGAGGGAAGGTGTTCCGGATCCAGGCCCACCTGGAACGGCTGGACCGCGGTTGCCGGCAGCTTGAGATCGCACCCGTGCCGGAACCCGCGCGCCTGCGCGCGGCCGTCGCGGCCACCTTGCGGGCGAACGGGTTGACCGAGGCGCGGGTGCGCCTCACGGTCACCGCCGGGGAAGAGGCGCCATGGGGAGAAAACGCCGCGTTCCCGACCGTGGTCGTGACCGCTTTCCCCCTGCCGGCGCGCACCGTTCCATCCCGCGCCTGGACCGCCGGGACCTGTTCTCGGCCCGTGTTCTCAGGGGACCCGCTCCTCGGCATCAAAACGACTTCCCGGGCCGGCCATTATCTGGCCCGCCGGGAGGCGCGGGACGGGGGGTATGACGAGGCGCTCCTGGTAAATGAACGGGGGGTCTATACCGAGGGCAGCATCACCAATCTCTTCGCGGTCGCGGGAAACGTCCTCGTCACGCCTCCCGTAACCGACGGGTTGCTGCCCGGGGTGACGCGGGAAGCAGTGTGCGCCCTGGCCGCCGGTCTCGGTTTTGAAGTCCGGGAGCGGAGCCTGGGACGGATGGAACTGGACACGGCCGCGGAGGTGTTTCTGACCAACGCGGTGGCCGGGCCGGTCCCCGTGGTCGCCCTGGACGGGACCGCGGGGGGCGGCGGCGTCCCGGGTCCCGCGACCGGCCTGCTCCAGGAAGCTTACGCGCGCCTGGAAACATCCGGGGATTGATCCGTCCGTGAAATCCTTTCATTCATCCGCGCGGCCCTGGATTCCAGGTACTGTTTTTCTTCTATGGACAGGTCTTTCGAGGTGCAAATGAACACGGCGAAAGCCTTCTCCCACTTCAAATCGCTGAGAACATCCATCACCTGCAGACCATCAATCCCAGGCATCATGATGTCGAGGATAATGATGTCCGGTTTTCCGGTTTTGGCCAGCTCGATTCCCTGATTCCCGTTTTCCGCCGTCAACACTTCGTATCCCCGGGGCCGCAGCACGGCCGCAACCCAAGTCGTCACGGCGGCATCGTCGTCCACCACCAATACGACCGGTTTCCCGGCCAACCGGCCGGCGACCGCCTCCACCCGCCCGAGCAACACACCTTCATCCAGGGGCTTGCGCAGGTAGGTAACGGTAACCGGGCAGTCCCCGCGGTCCGCCGGAACATCATCACCTGCGGAAACCAGCGGCAGCGTGAAGCTGAAGGTGGCGCCCTTTCCTTCCTCACTCCGGACGCTGATAACACCGCCCTGCAATTCCAGCAGTTTCCGGGTGATGGCCAGGCCGAGGCCCGTGCCGCCGAACGCTTTTGAAATACTACCGGCCTGTCTGAATTCCTCAAAGATGATCTCGTGATATTCCCTGGCGATCCCGATGCCAGTGTCGGCAACCCAGACGTGCAGGGTTTTCCGGTCCGAACGGGCCCCGATTGTGATCCGGCCGTGTTCCGGCGTGAATTTAACGGCATTGGTCAGCAAATTCACGAACACTTGTTTCAGTCTGTCCTGGTCGGCCATGACCCGGTACGCACCGCGGGTGAGCAGGTTGTTGACTTCCAGATGCTTGCGCGTGACCTCCGCGCTGACCATGGCCAAGGCCTCCTCCAGGGGAACCGCGGCATCGATCTCCTTGATGTCGAGCTCCACTTCACCCGCTTCAATCCTGGACAGATCCAATAGATCATTGATCAGGGCCAACAGGTGCTGACCGCTCGCGTATATGTCCCGGAGGAATTTTTCCTGCTTCTCGTTCAATTCACCCACCACCTGGTCGAGAAGCACGTCGGAAAAACCGATCACCGCGTTCAACGGCGCCCTGAGTTCATGAGACAGGGAAGCCAGGTACTTCAACTTCCGTTCGCCCAACCGCTCCAGTTCGGCATTCTTAGCCTCCAGTTCACTGGCCAGGTTCTGGAGTTCCTCGGACTGGGCCTGCAGTTCCTCTGTCTGGGCCAGCAATTCCTCCCCCTGGGCGTTGAGTTCCTCGTTTTGTTGAACCAGCTGTTCGTTGGTGTCTTGTAACTGGTCAGACAGTTCGACCGTTTTCCCGTAAGACAGGGCGTTGTTGACGGCCACGCCGATCAAAGCGCCGATGGTCGACAACTCCTCGATTACGGTCTCGTTGACTTCATCCAGGGAGGCCAGCGTCATCACCCCCAGCGGCTCGGTGCCGAACATCAGCGGCACCGTCACGATGGTGCCCGGGCGCATCTCCCCGCCCAGCCAGTTGACCGTGTATACCGTGTCGTCGGGCTGGTCGGTGACCACGCGCACCCGTTTTGTCCTGACCGCCAGTCCTTCCAAGCCCTCATCAACGGGCAGCGCTTCATCCTGCGCCAGCAATCGTGGGCCGGGGCAATATAAGGCTTTACGGACGAGCCGCCCTTTTTCCGGCTCAACCAGAAAAGCCGCGCCCACGTGGAAACCAAAGCGCTCACAGACCGTGTCCAGACCCTTGCGCAGCAAATCTTCCAACACCAGGGTGGACACCAGGGCCTGAAGTACGTCCTGTCTGCACCTGTGCAGCGTAAACTGCTGTTCCAGCCGGTCGGCCATGGAGTTCAAAGTCCGGCCCAGCACCCCGATCTCATCGCCGGTCTGCACCGCAACCCGCCGGGAAAAATCGCCCCGGGCGATGTCGCGGGCGACGCCGGCCATCAGGCTGGCGGGTTTTAGAAGCCGGTCCAGCAGCAGGAGAATCAAACCGATGATCAGAACAATGGAAAGGGAACTCACCAGCAGGCTCCGGAGCATTTGGGCTTTAAGGGAACCGTACAGTTCCGCCGTTTCCTGGCGGACAATCAGACCCCAGCCGGTCGCCGGCAGGTAGCGATAGGCGGACAAAATCTCCCGCTCGGTATACCCGGTACCGGTCATCAACCCTTCCTCTCCCGCGCTGACCCTCAACGCCGGTTCGGTGGGCAGAGTGTAACGCAGAGCCGAACCGGGCAGACCCCGCAGTTCGGTGATCGCTGTGCGGTTTTTGTCAATCAATATGACTTCTCCGGTTTCACCAAGACTGACCCTGGTTTCCAGCAGCGGCCGCAGGACGGGTTCGATTTCGATCCGGTACACCAGCACCCCGGCATAGCCGGTGGCCCCGTCGCCGCCGTCCGGCCCGGTCACAGGGATGGAATAGGCAATACTCGGCCGGTTGGTAGAATACGCGATGTAGGCGTCGTGAAAATAGAGTTCTCCGGTTTCCAATGGCTTGGTGATCAAGTTGTCCCGCGGGCGGAAGGTGTTTTCCCGTCGCGGATCGGTCGATACCAGGACTTCACCGGACTCGGAACAAAAATAGATTTCATCATAGATGCCGTACTGCAGTTGCACTTGCTTCCAGTAGCGCGCCAGTGGCTCCGCGACCTGCTCCGCATCCGCAGGCGCCCGGACGATTTGGGTGACGGACTGCTGTACCAGGGGATTTGCCGCCATGGTGACGACCTCGTTTTCACGGGTCTCCAGCCAGCGGGTAACGTCGTTTTTCAGAATGTCCGCAATCAAGGAGAAATCATTTTCCACGTATTCGCCGTAACGCTGCGTCTCGTACCGGTAGTCCTGGTAAAGCGCTCCGCCGCCCAGGAAAAGCATGCACAGGAACACAACCGCCGCCATCTTGAACCGGATACTGAGCGAGGCCAGAAACTGCAAAGCGTTTTTCACTCCAGTCACCCATCCCTGCTAAGAATCGCCGTCGTCGTGCCGCCCGATTCCATTACCCCCAAGGGATGTGGGACCAGGTTCGGCAGGAACTTCATCAAAGACGGCGACCGCACCGATGATTTTCGACTGCCGGTCGTGAATGAGGTTCGTATTTACGTGAAAGACCTTAGGGCCGTGATTTCCGGGGATTTCAACCTCGTTGAGCCGGAAGCCCCGTCCACTCTCCAGAGTCTTCTGCAAGAAACCGACGTCTTTTGCGGGGAGCAAGACTTCGGTCCATGACCGCCCCATCACCTCCCGACCGTTGAGCCCCAGAAACTGTTCCGCCTTTTCGTTGATCATCCATACCCGCAGGTTCTTGTCCACGGCAACGACACCGGTGGACAGGCAGTACAAGATCGACTCCGCACTTACCTGCAGCTCTTCGTAGGCGTGTTGCAGCGTTCTGACGGCCGATTCCTCACGCTCCATCTCCCGCTTGGTTTCCATGGCCTTGTCCACCACTTCGTAGAGGTAACTGTATCTCACCGGTTTCCTGATGTAATCGGTGGCCCCGAGTCTCAGCGCCGCAGCCGCGATCTCCTCGTTCCCAAAAGCAGTCATGATCACAACCGGCATATCGGGGTAATGGTCACGAATCCGGGATAGAAGGTCCAACCCAAGTTCCCCCCGCAGGATCACATCCAAGAGAACCACGTCCGGCTTTTCTTCGTTAATCAAGGTCCAGGCGCTCTCGGTGTCCAACGCCAGAAAGACCTCGTACCCCGACTTTTCCAAGTAGATTTTAGCCGCCTCCAGGTGCATCATCATGTCGTCCACCAGCAGGATTTTCCCCTTATCGGTCTGCACCATTCCCAGCCTCCCCATGGAAGTATTGGTTTTGCGAAATGAGCATCTTTAAGTTATCATAACACGATCTTGTAAGGAATTGTTGATATCAGTCAGAGAACATGCGAAAATAAAACCCGCGCCGCCTCCCGGAAAAAAGGAGAAGCCGGGGGCAACCCCGGCTCAAAGTCCGTCGGCGGGAGCCGCTCCGGTACGGGTCAAACCCCGCCTTTTTGCGCCGTTTTGTCCCCGGCCGGCAACACGTATTGAGTCTCCGCGACCAGGGCGCCGTAGGAACAAGCCTCAACACACAAGTTGCAGTAAATGCAGCGGTACGGGTCATGAACCCTGACCCAGACCAAATCGATTCCCTCGTCGTCGTCATCCCATACCGCCCACTGGCCGATACCATCCTCCGCCGCGCTGGTTTCCATCGACAACGCTTTGACCGGACAGACTGCGACGCAGTCACCGCAGAATTCACACCGGGTGCGGTCAAACACAATATTGCCGCGGGCGCCCACGAACGGTTCAGGTCTGACCAGCGGATAAAGGCGGGTCACCGGCCGTGAGAACATGTTCCTGACTACATTGCCGATCATCCAGGGCATTTCATTCCACTTCCTCAGCCGATAATCCGGTCGGCCTCTTCGCTGTCGACCTCCATGATATAACGAATACCCGTCACTTCCGCCGCTTCCCGGGTGAGAGCGGCTACGTCGTCGCGCGTGACGTACTGCAGTCCGAATTTCCGCGCCCCGCAGAGGAACTGCCGCATTCCCTGAGAAAGCCGCTCAAAATAGGCGTAGACACCGAACGCACCCAGCGGGAGACGCTTGTAGTCGTCACCGAGCATCTCCTGTATCTCGCTGTGCACGATGAATACCTGTTGAATCTTGTCACCGAATTTCCTGTATTCGGCTACCGTCTTCCCTTCCTGTAACGCCTGGCCGACGTTCTTGGCGACCATGGCCGCCGCCAACGGAGCACGGGACATGCCGATGGCCTTGGTGTGCGGAGCGCCGACGGCCAGCCCCTTAAGCAGATGATCTTCCAGGGCGAACCCACCGGCGACGGCCACCGGCGGGACGTAAGCCCCCTTCTCGGCCAGCCGGTCCAGGTACTTGTTCAGGAGCGCCTGGAGGTAAACGGTCGGCACGCCCCACTCGTTCATCATGCGCCAGGGGCTCATGCCGGTGCCGCCGCCCGCACCGTCCACCGTCAGCAAATCTATCCGGGCGTCGGAGGCGAACTTCGCCGCCCGGGCCAGGTCCGAAGGCCGGTAAGCCCCGGTCTTCAGGAAGATGTATTTGGCGCCCGCCCGGCGCAGCTCTTCCACCCGCTGCATGAAAGACTCATGGCTGACCATGCCGATGCGCGAATGGCGCTCAAACTCGGTCAAGGCGCCTTCCCGCAGCGCCCGCTGTACCACCGGGTCCTCCGGGTCGGGAAGCACGATGTAGCCCCGCCGCTTCAACTGCAGCGCCCGGTCGAGGGTGTTCACTTTCACTTCCCCGCCGATATTCTTGGCACCCTGTCCCCACTTGATCTCGATCGCTTCCACCCCAAGTTCCCGCAGACAGTACTCCGGGACACCGAGCCGCGTGTCTTCGATGTTCCCCTGCACACCGATAAAACCGGAACCACGCCGCCACTCCTGAAACGACTTGATCCGCTTCTCCATGGCCGGCGAACGGACAATCCGTCCGTCCCTGATCTCGGACTCAGGGTCCATGGCGCAGACGTTCTCCCCCACCATAATACCGACCCCCGAGAGAGCGGCCCCGGCCGCCAGGTGTTCCCAATTGTTGGATGCCACGTTGGTCGAACCCATGGCCGCAATCACCACCGGCAGTCGCAGTTTCAGGTCGCCGTTGGCGCCCAACGCGGTGGTAAGATCAACGGCGGGGAAGATCGCCCGGTCGGGATCCGGGTCCACGCCCTGGGCTCCTACAGCGGTGCCCATGATACTGAAATGGGAATAGTCCACGGGGTACTTCTTCTGGGAAGCGGAAGTGGTAAGCCCGAAGGGTTGGGGATAAATCGTCTCCTTGCCGCGAATAGCTGACCGGCCCACTTCACAGGTTCCGAAACAGCCGTCCAGACAAACCACGCACATTCCACTCAGCGCACAACGGTTTGTACCGGTCCGTAGCTTGGTTTGCGTCGCCGCTGACGCGTTGATCCCTAGACTGAACATCTATCACCGATGCCTCCTACCCAAACATCTTTGTTTGGAATAACGGCTACAACCGCTTTTCCAACAGTGTTAGAATCCGCAGGCCAAGGCCTACAAGCAAAACCGGGTTTCAGCCCTCATGAACCACCTCCACGGGCTCTTGGGTCAAGACCAGGCCCTTACTATGGCAGCTTCGTCGGTGCCACGTACAATAGGCGGGGGCAGACTCGTCCCCACCTTCCGTTGCCGGCGTTTGGTTCGCTGCAATCACCGGCTCGACCGGGCCGAACGGGACAGTCTGTCTAAGCCTCACGAACGACGGGATGAACCAAACTGGTAATACTGCCGCGGGTGGACCGGGCGACACTGACCGGCCCTGGTACCTATAGTGAGTCGACCGACCCATGTTTTTTTTCAACACAAGAGGCCTTTATCCTGCTGTGTTTCGGTAATACTCTGAAAGTTTTGACGACTGCCGAAGGTAGGGTTTGCCGATAAATCAGGCAGGAAAGTCCCCCGCTTTGGGCGAATTCCTTCAAGGAGTTCGTTCGATACTTCAACCGATGGAGGTCCGCAATGGCTCAGATAACCCCACACTCAAGACCCGTGGAACTGGCTTACCGCAGCGGTTTTACCCTGCAGGCCCTGGGACTCTTGGCGCTCGTGATTTCTCCCGACGCGTCCCGTCTGGACTCCGCCTGGTCGGTGATCGGGTATGTGCTTATCAGCGCCGGCGTGCTCATCTCCGGCTGGCTCCTGCAGGTGTACATGCCGGAAGTCCGGTTGATCGTCCTGGCCGGTGCCGTCATCGGTTGCCTGTTGCAGGCGGCGGGAGCGATGGGGGCCGGCGGTTACCTGATACCGCTGGGTCTGGGTTTTGTTTTCGTGGGTTCTTGCGGGCTCGTCGGCAAAGAAGCTTACTGTTTCCGTTTCCGGGAAGGCTGGTATCTGATGCCGGTCCTGGCGCTGCTGACGGTAGCGCTGCTCGTACAAAACACCCTGGACCATCCGATGCCCGTCACTTCAGTGTTGCTTATCCTGGCCACCGCTCTCCTGTTTTCTTTCACCATCCGCAAGTACAAAATGCCCTTCTACGGCAAGTGTGGGGGCAACGACTAGAAGTAACATTTTCGTACCGCAACCTTGAAACTTTTCGGCCTTCCGGGCATATAATAGATGGACCAACCACACAAACGCGGGGGGCACGCTGCAACCCCGAGGGCCGGCGGAACGCCGGCCTTCCCCTTTGGTTTAAAGTTTATGGAAGCCGTTTTCACCGGGGAGTCTTTAAAAACGTCCGGTGAATAGTGATATACTAGGAAACAGAGAAATTAAGGGGTTGGTGATATTGGATTCCGTCCGGGACAACGCCAACCGCAGAAAAATCAACGCCGCCCGGCTGTCCGTGGCTTCCAACACTTTGTTGATGTTCACCAAGTTGGGGGCCGGTTTTTTTATGGGTTCGATCAGCGTGATCTCCGACGGGATTCATTCCGCCTTCGATCTGCTGGCCGCACTGATTGCGTTTACCGCTGTGCGGGAAGCCGCCAAGCCGGCCGACGAGCGGCACCGGTTCGGACACGGGAAATTTGAAAACCTGGCCGGCATTATCGAAGCGGGACTGATCGCCGCCGCCGCCGGGGCCATCATCTGGCACGCGGTGCCCCGCCTCTTTGCACCCACTCCGGTCGAAGCCCTCGGCCTGGGCGTAATA
>JACUUW010000180.1 GCA_014859075.1 Desulforudis sp. | reverse complement strand
TTATGTCTTATGTCAAGCAAAAACCGGACCGCGCGAAAAGCGCAGCCCGGTCGATATACATAATACCGCCGCCGCATACTCCTTTCCGCAACGGGAGGCGCACCCGTTTCCAGATACACCCTGACGGTTCGACGGCCGTAACCCTGTAGGTCCCAGGTCCGTGAACTCGGAGATGAACGATTTATTCAACGTTTTGTTTTAATTCTACATTTCAGCGCGTCCTCCTGCAAAAACCATGCAAAAAACGCGTGTATATTGCAACTCCTTCCAACCGATCAGTTGTCAGGTTGGCGATCGTCAAAGTGACGCACGTTCTCCCGCAGAGACCTGACCCGGTGCGCCGCCTTTTCATCGATTACGCTGATCGCCTCCCCGGTAATGACTTCCAGCGCTTCGTCCACCGTTTCCACCGGGTAGATGTGGAACCGTTCGGCGCGCATCGCTTCCACGATCTCATTCTTGAGCATCAGGTTCTGCAGATTTGACCGCGGGATGACCACTCCCTGCCGTCCGGTAAGTCCCCGGAGCGAGCAGAGGTCAAAAAACCCCTCTATTTTTTGGTTGATGCCACCGACAGCCTGTACCCGGCCCTTTTGATTCATGGAGCCGGTGACCGCAATTCCCTGATGCACCGGCACAGAGGACAGGGCCGACACCACGGCCGCGAGCTCGGCCACCGTAGCGCTGTCGCCGTCGATTCCTCCATAACTCTGTTCAAAAACAAGCCGGGCCGCGAGGGTCAGCGGCTCGTCCCGGCCGTAGCGCTCGGACAGAAACCCGATCAGGATCAGCACCCCTTTGGTGTGAATCGGCCCGCCCAGCTTCGCCTCCCGCTCGATATCGACCACCCCGCCCCGACCGGCCGCCACACTGGCCGTAACCCGGACCGGGAAGCCGAAGATGATGTCCCCCAGGTTGTGCATCGTCAACCCGTTGACCTGTCCGGTCTGGACACCGTCCACGTCCACCAGGAGAAAGTCGCGTTCAAACAGCTTCGCCAGTTGTTCCTGAATCAGGTTCGAGCGGTAAAGCCGCTCCTCAACGGCCCGCAAGATATGTTTGTTCAGGATGTAGGGCGAGTCCTCGGAGAGAGCGTAGTAGTTGCCCTCGCGGACGACGTCCGCGATGTCCGCAAAGCGCGTGGAAAGCATCTGTTGGTCTTCGGCGAGTCTGGAACCGTATTCCACCAGCTGAGCGATGGCTGAAACGTCAATGTGTTTCAGCCCCTCCTTCCGGCAGAGGGTCGAAAAGAACGCCGCGTACTTGCGCACGTTTTCTTCAGTCCGGGGCATTGCGCTGTCAAATTCGGCCTTGACCTTGAAAAGCTCCTGAAAATCAGAGTCAAACAGGTAGAAAAGCCGGAACAGCTGCGGACTGCCAAGCAGGACCACCTTGGTCCGGAGCGGAATCGGCTCCGGCCGCAGGCTGCGGGTCGACAAGGCCGAAGCTCGTTCACCGACGTCTTCGACGGCGATGTTTCCGTTCCGCATCGCCCGTTTCAGCACCAGCCAGGACATGGGGTTCTTGACCAGTTCCTCCACCGGAATCACCAGGTATCCACCGTTGGCGTGGTGCAGGGCCCCGGCCCGGATCATCGTAAAATCGGTCACCAGGGCCCCGTACCGGGCCTCGCGTTCGACGCGCCCGACCAGGTTCTGGATGACGGGATTAACTTCCATTACCACCGGAGCGCCCCGCTGCCCCGAATTGTCGACAACGACGTTTATCTCATACTTGCGCAGCGGGTCGGGGCGCACGTTTTTCTTCGGCTCCTCCGGTTCGCGTTCCCGACCGCCGTCTTTGAAAACCCGGAAATTCTTGAGCACGTCCAGGCGCACCTCATCCAGATACTTGAGCACCTCCGGCAGCGCCTTGTACTTCTCGAGAAGGGGCATTATCAAGGGCGTGAGCACGAAATCGGCTATTTCCTGATCGAGTTTCTCCAGAGCTTCCCCCGCTTCGCGCTCGATATTCCCTAATTGACGCATACAGTCCCGAAGATCGGCCTGCAGTTCATCCTTTTTCTGAGTAAGGCTTTCCCGTACCTCATGGGGCAGGTTCATGAACTCCTCTTCCTTGAGCGGTCTGTTATCCAACACCGGAGTGACCACAAAGCCCACCGGCGTAACCTGCAGGAAAAACCCCTTCTGCTGCACGGTGGTGCCCAGCGCGTTGAGCAAGTCGTTCCGGCGTTGACCGAAGGCTTCCAGGGTTTCAGTCCGCCGACGCCCATATTCCTCACTGTTGAAAGCCCTGAGGAGGTCACGCTCAACGACCGCAATGAGGTACTTCATGTGTTCCTGCAGCGTCAAACCCATACCCGCAGGCAGTTCCAGGGCCCGGGGACACTGGGGTTGGCGGAAATTATACACGTAACACCAGTCGGAAGGGACCTCCTGCCCGGCGGCAAGTTCTTCAAGGAAATTCTGCACCGCGGTGATTTTCCCGGTACCGGGGGGACCGGCCACAAAAACGTTGAAACCCGGCTCCTTGATCCCCAGGCCGAAGTGCAGCGCCTTGACGGCCCGCTCCTGACCGATGATTCCCTCCAGGGACGGCAGTTCGTCGGTGTGGGCGAAACCCAGACTGTCCAGCCCGCAGACCGCCCGGATTTCCTCCGCCGTGGCTCGCTTGACCAGCTTCGGTCACTCCTTCCCCCGGAACCCTAACTTAGGTTTTTATTCAATACCGCCGCCGAATATTCCTGCCCTTTCGCCAAAGACCGCGCCTACCGTCGTTTCGCCAGCGCTTCGGCCCGCTTGGCGACAACCGCGCGTCGCAGAGCCTTCTCGGCTTCGACCGCGACGAGCACCGTGACCGCCGCCACCGTCAACACCACCCAATCCCCGATATTCAACGGCACGGTGCGGAAGACGAATTGTAGGGCCGGTACGTAGATGATCATGAGTTGGGCGATTACCGAGGCCACGACGCTGAAGAACAGAAACGGGTTCGACAACAGCCGCATCCGCAGGATGGATTCGGTCTCGGAACGTACATTGAACACGTTGAACAACTGGAACAGCACGATGGTGGTCAGGGCTACGGTGCGGGCGTGGTCGATCGTGTAACCCTGGTTCAGCGCCCAGATAAAAGTATAGAGGGTGCCCACCGCGATTACGACGCCGATGATCACCAGGCGTTCGGCCATCAGCCGGGAGATGACCGGTTCGGTCCGGTGCCGCGGCGACCGGTTAATAATGCCTTTTTCACCCGGTTCAAAGGCCAGAGCCACGTCCTGGAGACCGTTCGTCACCAGGTTCAACCACAGGATCTGGGCCGGCAGCAAGGGCAGCGGCATAAACAGCACGAGCGCGGTGAGAATGAGGATGATCTGGGCCAGACCGGTGGACAGCAGGAACAGGATGACCTTGCGGATGTTATCGAACACAACCCGTCCCTCCCGGACAGCCGCGAAAATGCTGGCAAAGTTGTCGTCGGTCACGATCATGTCGGCGGTCTCCTTGGCCGCGTCGGTGCCCCCTTTACCCATCGCCACCCCGATGTGGGCCGCTTTCAACGCCGGGGTGTCGTTCACCCCGTCTCCGGTCACGGCTACCACTTCGCCCCGTTTGATCAACTGCTGCACGATCCGCAGTTTGTGCAGGGGCGCCACCCGGGCGAAGATGTTGACCCGGCGCACCCGTTGAAACAACTCTTCATCCGACATTTGTTCCAAATCGCGTCCGGTGAGCGCCGGAACGCCCGTGCCGTGGACCATGCCCAGTCGGCGGGCGATGGCCGCCGCCGTGACCTGGTGATCGCCGGTCACCATAATCACCCTTACCCCGGCCTTCCCGGCTTGGCTGGTCGCCTGGAAGACTTCCTCACGGGGTGGGTCCAGCATTCCCTGTAACCC
>JACUUW010000295.1 GCA_014859075.1 Desulforudis sp. | reverse complement strand
TTTGAGCAAGGAACGTCAAATTATTAAAAAGTCACCACGAAGTGCCGGCGCGACTGCCGGGCTTTTACCTGGCGGTGAGCCACACCGATGATATCTATGAGATGATGGCGCACCAGGAGCCCATTCAGGAAATGTACACGGGCGATACGGTGGCCCATATCTTCCCAGGCGAATCCCTGCCTGATCCGGAGAGCAGCGCCTCCTTCGTAAGCAAGGTGCTGGGTGAATTCCGGGTGCCGTACGGTTCGCTGACGCCGACCTACTCGGTCTGCGCGAGTGACGGCTACATCAGCGGGGAACACCGGCAATGTCCGCAATGCGGGGGCGGCCTGCGAGATTTACTCCCGTATTGTCGGTTACTACCGACCGGTGAGCCAGTGGAACGAGGGTAAGCGGGCCGAGTACGCCGATCGCAAGGTGTTTCATTATTAGGGGCCGGCGGTTCTATCGGTTGGCGAAGAGGTTGGCGGAATCCCCAGCGCCGGACTCGGTACACCGCCGGATTGTGTGGGGGTGAGAGCCTGTGAGTGACACCACAGGCATCGGTGGACTGCTGAAACTGTCTCTGGTGGACTGGCCGGGGAAGGTGGTCGCGGTGGTGTTTGTCCGCGGCTGCAACCTCCGGTGTCCCTGGTGCCAAAATCCGGACCTGGTGGATCCGGCGCGGTTCGGGGCGGGCCCGGCGGCCGGTGAGGTGCAGGCGTTCCTGGAGCAGCGCCGGGGTTTCCTGGACGGGGTGGTGGTCACCGGGGGTGAGCCGACTCTCTGGTTCGGGCTGCCTGACTTTTTACGCCGGGTCAAGGCATTGGATTTCCAGGTGAAGCTGGATACGAACGGCACCCACCCTGACGTGGTGTCTACACTGCTCGACGCCGGGCTGGTCGACTACGTCGCGGTGGACTACAAGGTGTCCCTGCGCCGCTACCCGCGGTTGGGGTGCACCGGACCGGAAAAGGTGCGCGAGACCATTCAGCTGGTCATTGCGCGGAATCGGGGGGGGGTTCGCACCACCATCATCCCCGGACTGCACACTGAAGAACTGCTGGAGGAAATGTTGAGGGAGTTTCCCGCGTTGCGGGGGGCGGCGTTTTACCGGCTGCAGCCCTTCCGCCCGGGCACCTGTCTGGACGATTCCTATAACCGGCGGCCGCAGCCGAGCCCGGAGCAGGTGGCCGCCTTGGGGCGGACCGTGGGGATTGTCGCCCGGGAGCGATAGTGGGCAATAACAACGGCCCCGGTATTGACAACGGGGCCGCCGTATTATGGAGACTCGATCGGTGTCGGGCAAGAACCGGTGGCCGTTTTGACTTTGATGTGCTATCGTACCATGCCGGGATCGGGCGCGACCGGCTGCGTCAGGTCCATGTGTCCCAGGGTCTCCAGCGGGTCGCCTTCGAGCATAAACTGCACCTTCTCTATGCCCTCCAGTTCACACAGCGAGTGAACGATGGCGTAGACGGTGTGGGACTCGCCGGTGCTGCCGCCCCAGTGCTTGGTCTGGAACTCCTTCGAGAAGTTCACGTACGCGACGCCTTCCACAACCGAGACTCCAAGCAGTCTGGTTCCCTCCGGGATCGGTGAGCCGGTACCGCGGCCTTCCGGACCCTTCATCAGCTCGTTGATCACCAGTTCCTCCAGGGTTTCGCTTCCTTTGACCGTTTCGCGCTGTTCCTGCTCCAGGTACATCGCTTGGTCGTCCGAGAAGTACAGGATCAGGGTGACTTTGGATTCCGACGGTTCGGAACTGATCGGGGGCTCGCCGTCGGCCCCGTTGGATGGGGCCGGATCCACCGGTTCGGGGTCCGGGCTCCGCCCACAACCCGACACCAGCAGGGCCAACGCCAGGATGCCGGTCAACACCACGAGAATCAACTTTGCAACGCGTTTGTTGGACTTTAAAGTTTTGGTCATTCCAGATCTACCTCCTCATTTTTTTCGGGGCCGGCCGGGCTCTTTTCTGATTTGTTTATAATTATAGGCCCTAATTATTTCAACCCTATAGACGGATATTAAGAAACTGTGACATCTTTTGAAGTTATTTGGGGAAGCAAATCTCGAACGCCGTGCCCTTGCCCGGGATGCTTTCGACGGTGATCCGGCCCCCGTGCAGGCCGACGGCCTGGCGGACGATGGCCAGACCCAGACCGGTACCGCCGGTGGCCATGCTTCGGGCCTTATCCACCCGGTAGAAACGGTCGAAGACGTGTTCCTGATCCGCCTCCGGGATGCCTTCGCCGGTATCGCGGACGCGGAGCACCAGTTCCCGTCGCCGCACCTCGGCCTCGATCCGCACCTCACCGCCCGCCGGCGTGTAGCGGATGGCGTTATCCACCAGGTTGAACAAAACCCGGATGACCAGGTCACGGTCCAGGGGCCAGACCGGCCGCCCGCTGACCGCAGTGGTCAGCCGGACATTCCGGGCCGCGGCCAGCGGCTCCATGAAGTCGGCTACGTGGATCACCACCCCGGCGACCTCCTGTTCCTCTTTATGCACCTGCAGTTCCTGCTCCTCCATCCGGGCCAGCTGCAACAGGTTTTCCACCAGCCGGTTGAGCCGGTCCATCTCGGAATCGATGTCTCGCAGGTACTCCCGGTACATGGCCGGGTCCTTTTCCCCGCTGTCGACCAGGGCCTGGGACAGGGCCTTGATCGAACTCAGGGGAGAACGCAGTTCGTGTGAAGCGTTGGCGATGAATTCCCGCCGGTGGCGTTCGGTCTGTTCCAGCCGGCTGCTCATACTGTTGAAGGCGCGGGCCAGCTCACCGAGTTCGTCCTCGGACCGGGTCGGGACGCGCTGGTCCAGTCGGCCCTGTTCCATGTGGCGCACCGCGCGGGTCAACCGATTGACGGGCCGGGTGAAAACACCGGCCAGGGCCAGGCTCAGGACGGCGGCCAGCAGGGCACTCAAAACCGAGACCAGGATCATCCGGGCCGCGACCTGGTTTAGGGTTTCGTAGATGTCGTTCACCCCGACCACCAGCATGACCACACCCTGGACGGCCTTGTCCTGGCGCACCGGAACGGCCACGTACATCACGCGTTCGTTGTCGCCCAACCGGTGGAACCCGGCGGTGCTGCTGCCGGCGAGGGCCGACACCACCTCCCGGTGGCGCAGTTGCCGGTTTTGCAGCCAGGATTCATCAACATCCTCTTCCCGGGGCCCGGTCTGAGCCCGGCGCAGGACGGCCCGGATGCGGGCGATGAGTTCCCGGGTGTTGAAGGGCTTGACCACGTAGTCGTCGGCGCCCAGTTCCAGGCCGACGATCCGGTCCACGTCCTCGCCCTTGGCGGTCAGCATGATGATGGGGGTGTTTTTCTCCCGGCGCACCGCGCTGCACACTTCCAGGCCGTTCAAACCGGGCAGCATGATGTCCAAGACGATGAGGTCGACCTTCTCATTGCCGAAAACCTCGACCGCCGCGAAGCCGTCGTGGGCGGTCAACACCTTGTAGCCTTCCTGTTCCAGGCTTCTTTTCAACCCTTTCACCAGTAGTTGCTCGTCGTCCACGACCAGGACAGTGGTCATTTGACTAACAACCTCCCGTATCCAGTTTAGCACAGAACGAAAACCACGTCTTTCACACGTCGTTCGGACTTTGCCAAAAATGAAGCCGGTTATACCGGCAGGTGTATATAGTAGGCTTTCCGGGGGAGGCATAAAGTGCGGTAGGTGCCGGTACCGGCATGGTTATTATTGGTTTGGCATGCGAGAAATTTCGTGCCGCCGGGCGGCGGCGGGCCGAAGGAGTGCCGGCCACCTAAAAAGGTTGCCAGCGGCCCACCGCCGCGAACGCCGATTGGTCCGGGAAGAATTCGCGGAAGATGCGGTAGTAGTAGAG
>JACUUW010000179.1 GCA_014859075.1 Desulforudis sp. | reverse complement strand
CCCGGGGAGAGAAGACCGTCACGGAAACCTCTTCGGCGGCGTTGCGCCGGGTCTGGCAACAGCTGGATTTGACGGACTTCTTCCAGCGGGAACTGCAGGATCGCTACCAAGACCTGCCACCGGACGCGCCCGTCCTTATCGAAGCCATGGTGTTCTCGCACGCCCTGAGGCCCACGGATACCCGGCCCCTCTCCTCCCGTCACCACCATTTGGAACCCACCGAATTGTCTGGTTTGCAGTTCTCGGCCGCGGACTTTTACCGGACGGTGCACCTTCTTGCCCACACCAGGACCGCGCTGGAGCGGCACCTTTTCCGGAAGTTGTGTGCGCGGTTCGGTCAGCCGTCGCTGTTGTTTCTGGTACCCCTCCGTACCGATTTCGTCGGCCACAAGTACGCGGTTACGCCTACAGGCCTGACCCTGGAAACCAAAACCTGCCGTCGGCCGTTGAACATTATGCTTACACTGTTTCCGCCCGACCTACCCATTGGTTTTGAGCTGGCCACGACCGGCGCCCCGCTCAACAGCGGCTTTAACGACTGGCTCAAGAAGCAAGACTGCACCCACTACTGCCTGCTGCTGGAAGATTTCGATCTGCGGGTGCGGCCCCGACTACATGGGACGGTTCGCTACATTGCTGCCCTACCGGTTAACAAGTTCGCCTGGGTCTCGGTGAGCCCCGAGGATGCCTGGCAGACCTCGAATGTCATTATTGACCGGAAGTGCTGGATCATGGATCTCTTGAAGCCTGATGCCCGGTATGTTATCACCCACGAGTTACAGGAAAAGAATGGCCAGGATTTTATCACGCAAAACCTGGTTCAGGCGGAACGTCAGTTTGGAAGGCTGAAGACGGCGGTCAGGCACCGGCGCCTAACCAGGGAAAAGACCATTCTCCAAAAAGCGGCTGAGATTATGGAGCGGTACAATTGCCGGCACTTCTTCCATTGTTCCTTCAATCCCGCGGAGCGAGCCTTTGAATACACGCGCCTGAACGACGTCGTCAAGCAGCACCGAATCCTTCGCCGCACCCGGATATTGAAAACATCCGTGCTTTATCTTTCACCCCGGGATATTGTATCCGCCCACCGGGATGGTGCCATCCTGAAGCAGGCTTTTCAACCGGTGGATGATTTGCTGCGGATACAGGTGACGCAGCTCCAGGTCAAGCTGCGCCACAACGAGCTTGACATCACCGGACAGGTGGTGCTTCACATGCTGAGTCAAACGCTCAACAGGATGTCTGCCCGTGCACCTGGAGGCGAGCAGTAGAACTTTAGAAGGGAGTATGCTGATGACTCCAGATGTGCCAGTTGCGGCAGTAATGCTGCTTCCGGCCCAATGCCCCGGAATAGCGGCCGGAGACGACATAAAAAGGGCCGTCGCCCGTTTGCACGAGGCGGCGGCGGATGGTTATTCGTCGCTTTTTGTTTATGACGAACATCGTAAACCCGTCGGCTTGCTCAGCGTCCGGGCCGTCCTAAAATTGTTTGAACCAGAATTCATTCTAACCCAAACCTGGTCGCTGCCGGTATTCTGGAACGGCCATGCCCAGGACCGAAGCCGGGAACTGACGGGAACCCCGGTCCGTGACGTCATGCTCCCACTAGACGCCGTGTCGGTCAGGCCGACGAACCCCCTCACCAAGGCTGTCCACCTGATGCTCCGCCACAATATGGATGCTTTACCGATTACCGTTGAGGAGCACCTGACCGGAATACTCCACCTTCACGACGTCTTTAAGCAAATCGCCGGTCTTTTCGGTCCACAGACCGCATGACTATCTCCTGAAACACGTTTGATTCGTTCAGACACCCTAGATTGTACCGCTACGCGTGCACAGCCGGTACCATCTACTGTCCTAATCGTAGGGACTGAGTTCTCCCTCGGCATCGAGCCGGGCCAGAAAGTCATGAAAGTCGTATACGTCAAGCCGATGCTCGGTGCTGCGGCCTTCGGTCATCAGGGACAAAACGTCGAACAGGGATTCGCTCCGGTCGTCGCTCGCATCCACGACAAATTCGGAGTTGTTGTATTTCCGGCTGGCCCAGTCGACAATCTCGTCGTAGGAAAGGTAGCCGTTCAGGTAGAGCTTGATCATGCCCCGGACGATATCGCTGCCGATCATGTGTCTCCTCTCCTTTTCGTTTTCTTTCTACCGGTTATTATGCATCGAAAATACGGGCGGCACTCCGGCTATTCTTTGCCAGATGTGTCCGGCGGCTGTACTATGGGAGCATACTTTGCTCTCCAAGATCAAACCAAAAACCGGTGCTAAACGTCTTTCGGTTAACATGTATTGCGAAAACACCGACAGGGCCGAAATTTTGCAAAACGCCCAGGATTCAAGCTTTACAAGACTACTTGCGCAGCCGCCTTCGTTCAACCTGCAAACAGCCCAACAGGATTTTCCCCGGGCAAGCACGAATTATACTCCCCGGGTGAAGGTGATGGCGTTTGATTTCTTAAAAAAAATGGCTGCACGTGATATCAGAGCCCTTGAGGAACTGTTCGATTTGTTCCACGAGTCGGTTTATAAGTCAGCCTATTTCATCACCCGGGACCGGATGCTGGCCGAAGACGTGGTGCAAGACACCTTTCTCAAGGCATACGATAAAATCGGCCAGTTAAAAGACGCGTCCCGGGTCGAATCCTGGTTGATCCGGATCGCCATGAACAAGGCCCGTGACCAGCTCCGGCGCCAACGTCGCCAGGTGTCATCCTCCGACAACGAGGCAAGGATTCCCAGTGTGATCGACGAAATGCCGGAAGCCCTTTTGCTGGCTCGCGAGGAACACCTCGCCATCAACAAGGCCATCGACGATCTTGCTTTGGAATACCAGGAAGTCATTTTTTTGAAGTACCACCGGGAGTTTACCACCAAGAAGATCGCGGAAACCCTCGGCATTCCTGAAGGAACGGTGAAGACGCGGTTGCGCAAGGCTCGGGCCTTGATCGAGACCGCGCTGCGGGAAGCGGGAATGGCCGGGCCACCGGCGGAAGGAGGTGAACCGCGTGCACAGAGAATGGAATGATCAACGCTGGGAGAAAGCCATGCGCGAGGCCGTGCAAGAACGGCTGGCACCGGCCGGACAGGCCCGGCGTGATGTGCAGTGGCGGCGCCTTCGGGAACAGATTGAGTCTTCTTCCGCCGGCAGGCGGTTGCGGCTCGGTCCGTGGCAGGTGTCCAGGCTGGGCTTGGCGGCCTGTTGCCTGCTCCTGGTCATCGCGCTCGTGCCCCTCGCCTTCTCGGACCAGTTCGCCGGCATCGGCAGCAGGATGCTCACCTCGGTCGCCGTCAAGGACGACTCCCCCAAGGTCGGACTCACCGCGGGGGAATCTCCGGAAGCAGCCACGCTCAAGCGTCCAGCGGTCAGCCTTGAAGGCCTGGGGGCGACCGAGGGACATGTGCTCGAAGGACTGGGTGACGCCGACCTACGGCCGCCTGAGGACGCTCGGCGCATGGCCCCGTACGGCTGGGGTGGTGCCGACCCGGAGCTCGATTCAGATCAATTCGGGGCCGCCGGGATGGCCTCCGTGGATGTAACGGAAACGGCTGGTGAACCAGATCAGGATGAAGGCTCCCTGGGTATTGCCGCCACCCCGTCGGGAGTGCGTGACCGCTTGACCTTGAACGACGTTCGGGAGATAGTCCCGTTCACCGTGCGCTTGCCCGGGGAGCTTCCAACCGGGTTCACCCGTGTGGATATCACCTTTGAGGCCCACAGTCCCGAAAGCGGCAAGCTCATCCTGTTCTTTGACCACCCGGACGGGAGATACCTGCGCATCGAACAGGAGCCATTGGTGGGGCCGTCGCCTGCCATCAGCGATGAGTCCGCCCAATGGGTCACGGTTAGGAACCTGACGGGACAGATGCTGGTGCGTAATGACACCTGGTG
>JACUUW010000178.1 GCA_014859075.1 Desulforudis sp. | reverse complement strand
GTAATGCACCGTACTGCACCGTCTCCAGCCAGTATCGGCCGTATTCGGACGGCAAGTCAGACCGTGCCCCTCTACCAAGTTTACAACTGTTTCTGACGAGGGATACAAGCATAATCCAAAGTCCGTCCCAATTAACGACAGGAAATTACATCCTGACGGCGAAAACCTATATAATCTGGCGCGGGAGGCCTTCACACTGTGTGGTATCCCTTCGAAGTGCGCGACACTGAACTGCTGGAACTGGACGCCCTGGTACCGGACCGGACGCTGAAAACCCTGGTCGCCCCCCTGACCGGACATCCCCTGATCCTCCAGGACGAGAAGGGACACCGCGTCAAGTGTGTTTACGATCCCGGCGAAGAACTGCTGACCGGAAAGGGACTCGGGCGTTTTTTCCGGCGCATGGGCCGCGCGCGTTTTCTGGCCGCCGCCGGGGACGGGGAGAATCTGATATCCATCCGGGCGCAGGACCAACTACCGGCAGTCCGGGATCTGCATCCTACGGATGGGTTGCGGGTACAGTTTCACCGGGAACAGGCGGCTGAAGTGCTGGCCCTTCTGGCCGGGCCGGCCGCCCCGCAGGCCGATTACTTCCTCCGCCGGCAGGCCGTGCAACTCTCCATCAGCCCCGGCTTCGACACGCTGCTGTCCCTGAATGTGGTGCGCGACATTGAGATCCTGGATTACCAGGTGACCACCGTCCGCCATGTCCTGAAAAATCTGCGCGGGCGGGCGCTGCTGTGTGATGAGGTGGGTCTGGGCAAAACCATCGAGGCCGGGCTGATCCTAATGGAATACCTGCTCCGCGGCCTGGCGCAACGGGTGCTCATCGTGACCCCGGCCAGTCTGGCCGAGCAATGGCGCACCGAAATGTACAGCAAGTTCAACCTGGACTTCGCCATGTACGACGACCGGGCCTTCCGGGTATCCGCCCGCCCCTGGCATGAGTTTAAACACATTATCGCCTCCCTGGATACGGTGAAGCGGGAGGGAAGGCGCGAGGCGGTCCTGACTGAGCCTTTCGACCTGGTGATCGTGGACGAAGCGCACCACTTGAAAAACCGTAACACGCAGGCCCACCGTTTCGTTTCCCGGCTCAAGAAGAAATACCTGCTCCTGCTCACCGCCACGCCGGTGGAAAATAATCTGGAGGAGTTGTTCAACCTGATTACCCTCCTGGCGCCGGGACAACTGGAGACGGTCGCTTCCTTCAAGAAGAAATACGTGACCCGCGGTGATCCGTTGCAGCCCAAGAACACAACCAGCTTGAAACAACTGGTCCGCGAGGTGATGGTCCGCAACCGGCGTAGCGAAACCGGAGCGATTCTCTCCCGGCGCCGGGCGGACTTGCTCCGGGTCACCATGACCGGGGACGAGATCGCCTTTTACAACCGACTCACCGCTTTCGTCCGCGGGCACTATATCCCGGGGAAACCGGCGGCCGAGGGCGGCCTGAACCAGTTCCTGCTCAAGACGCTCCAGCGGGAGGTGGGCAGCAGCGTCGAGGCCGTGGTACCCACCCTGGAGAAGATGGCCGCCAACGAAAACCATCACCCGGTGCTGCGCCGCCTGCTGTCCGCCCTTGCCGAGCAAGGCCGGGGCGTATCAGGCCGGGGTAAACTGGCCGCCTTGCAGCGCCTTCTGGAAGGGTTGCCGGAGCAGGCGATCATCTTTACCAGCTTCGTCGAGACCCAGCGTTTGCTGGCCCGGACCCTGCGCGCGCAGGGTTTGGAGGTGGCCGAACTCCACGGGGGAATGCGGCGCGAGGAGAAAGAACGTCAACTCCGGTTCTTCGCCGAAAAGGCCCAACTGCTGGTCTCCACCGACACCGGCAGTGAAGGCCGAAACCTCCAGTTCTGCCGGGTGCTGGTCAATTTTGACCTGCCCTGGAATCCCATGCGCATCGAGCAGCGTATCGGCCGCATACACCGCCTGGGTCAGACCCGGGAGGTCCTGATCTTTAATTTCTCGGCGCAGGGCACCGTGGAGGCCCACATTCTGGAATTGCTGGATGCCAAGATCAACATGTTTCAACTGATTATCGGCGAACTGGACATGATCCTCGGCCACCTCAAGGAAAAGAAAGATTTTGAGGATCTCATCCTGGACATCTGGGCGCGCGCCGCCGACGACCGGGAAGTCAGGCGCGAAATGGAAGCCCTGGGCCACCGGATGCTGGCTGCCAAGGAACACTACGGCGCCGTCAAGGCGCTGGACGAAAAACTGCTGGGAGAACTGATGGCGGATGAATAACCGGGAATTCGTCACCGCTTATTTCCGGCGGATGGGTGTCGTGGTGGAGGAGACCGGGTTCGAACTCGTGGACGTGCTCCTACCCGCTGAACTGGCCGCACAATTCGAGTTCAATACCGAAGTGCTCCGCCTGGCTTTTGATTACGAGGTAGCGCAAGAAAACCCCGGTAGCGTCTTCGTGACCTACGGCAGCCACTTGCTCGACCGCCTGACGAGGGCGGCCCTGAAGCTGGGCCGTTTCGTGGAGGTTTTCTGGCCGGAAGCAGACACGCCACACCCGCCGGTACGCCTGGAGCGCATGCTGGCCGACGAATTCGACTTCGTGAAGTGCCGGGCGCCCATGGTGGAACGATGGCTGGTGCACGAACACGTCTACTACCGGTTTGACTTCCGCTGTGTTTTCCAGTCTTACGATAAGGTGGAGGAAATAACCCCGGTACTGGTTGACGGCCGAACCGGCTGGGTTCAAAACGAACTGCTCGCCCTCTGGACACACATCATTCCCGCCGGGGAACGGCTGTACCACTGGCCGCGCTTGGACGGGCGGCCGCCGGCGGAGATTTACCACCAGGCCTGCCGGCATCTGGACCATCTGGCCGGGGAGCGCGCCGACGCACTGGAGGCGGGCTCCGCCGCACATCGGGACCGCGAACTGGCCAAGATGGAGCGTTACTTCGCCGAAACCATATCCACCACCATGCGCCGGATGTCCAAAACCGAGGACGCCACCCGCCGTCAACGTCTCGAACAACAACTAGCCGCCGCGAAAACCGACCGGCGGCGGCGGGAAAAGGACATCCGGGAACGCTACACGGTGAGCATCCAGGCCGGGTTGGACGGACTGGTACTCTACCACCAGCCCAAGATCGAACTCCACCTACGCGTGCAACAGCGCAACAAAACCTTCCCTTTCATCCTCTATTACAACCCGCTGGACGGCCGGATCGAGCCGCCGCTCTGCCCGCACTGCCGCCGCCCCTTCCGGCGGGTCACCCGCGACCCTGACGGCACCCCCTGCTGCCCGGAGTGCATCTCCTTGAATCCATAGCCTAATGAAAAAAGTAGGGGATCACTCGTCCGGTTCCCGGTGCGCCGTATCCATTTCGTCAATCCAGTCCGCTTCCTCCCACATCATTCCTTTCCGGCCGGGCACTTTGCGCGTCGGTCCCGCCTTATAGAACTTGCAGGATTTCGGTCCGTAACAGAAAGTCTCAAATCGGTACCGCTTATTGGCCGGATTCCACTGATCAATGATCCTCTCTACCGACATCCGGCAGCCCCAAATGCAAGAACCGCACTTGCCTTCGTACGTACGGGCGGCCAAACGGCGGTGTCCCCTGGCACGATACCCTTCCAGCGATGGCGGAACACCTGCCCATGGAGGCGCCTTCCCGGACTCCGCTACCCCCCGCTCAATGACCTTCAGCCTGGCCGCTTTGTAAAAGTCAACCGGCTCCCGCTGCGGATCGGCCACAGGCAGACAGTCACTGCTGATCACGTCCCCTACCCTGAAAGCATGTTTATCCTGCGCCCCCTGACCGATGCCAACCGAAAACTCCCGCTCCTGTCCATTGACTACACCGTTGATGCGCAAGGCGTACCCCAGGTAACTATGGGCACGCTGATCAAACGAGCGCGTAAGCCGTATCCGGGGCTGGACGGACGTTACCTTTCCTTGCCAGG
>JACUUW010000177.1 GCA_014859075.1 Desulforudis sp. | reverse complement strand
CCCCTCGTCGGTCCGATTCCGGGATCCCGGAAACGCGCGGCCGAACCGCCGCCCGAGAAACCGCTCGACCGCCGTTTCGACCGCTCCGCCGAGCGGCTTGGTGGCGGGTAGACTCTCCACTTCCAGGACTTCGGGCAGTTCGTCCATCTCCCGGACCACGGTGACCGCGCCTTCGTGATAGGCCAGCAGGTAGTAGCGGCCTCCCACCCGTACCAGGCTCATGCCGGTCTTCGGCCCCAGGGGCAGCTGTTCCACCAGCCGCATCCGGCGCCCCCCGGCGAATCCGGACAGCGTCCGGGGCACCAGGTACTTGAGCACGACCACGCAGAGCAGCAGCACCAGCGGCAGGGCCAAAGCCAGCCTCAAGAAGGCCAGCACCGAATCGGTCATGACTCCCCCTCCAGGTTTAAGGCCCGCGGCGGGGCGATAGTGTGCATCCGCAACGCGAAGACGTCGTTGATCACCAGTACCTCGCCCCGGGAAAACTTGACGCCGTTGAGCATCACCTCGATGGTTTCGCCCGCGGCCCGGTCCAGTTTGACGATCGAACCCTCGGTGAGCTTGAGGAACTCCCGGAGGGTCATTTCGACCTGACCCAGTTCGGCCGCCACCTCCACCTCCACGTCTTCAAGGTAGTCCAGTCCGATCCGGACACCCGGTTGGACCGATTCCCGCAGTTCGGGAAACTGCACCTTCTTGACCGTAGGGGTGGTTTCCCGGTGCAAGCGCGACAGGAACTGTCGGATTTCTTCCTCCGTCATCATCGGCTATCACCTGCCTCGTTCGGGCCCGGCTGGGTCGGCATACTTACTGGATAATGAACTCGGTGAAATAAACGTTTTCAACCCGGCCCTTTTCCAGGTGGCGGTTGATCTCTGCCCTGATCTCTTCCCTGATCTGGTCCACCGCGCCGTCCGCCCGCAAATCGGCGGTGCTGTTCTGCCGCAGAAGAATAACCAAACCGTCCCGCATCCGGTGTTGCTTCTCGGAGATCTCCTTGTCCAAGCCCGGGGTGTCCGGAAACTCCAGCACCAGCGCCACCCGCAAAAAGCGGGTGCCGTGGTTGTCCGCCAGGTTCACCACGGTGCTGCCGAAATCGATGGACTTGGTGGACTGGGGCGCGGTCTTTACCCCGGTCTCCTCCTTGCCGACGACGATAGTCAGCCCGCCCGGACTGAAATGGTTGTAGGCAGCCGCCGCACCGGCGGCGGCCACCAACAAAACCATCAACGGCACAAGAATCCTGCGCTTTTTTTTCGGCTTCACGGCGTCCTGCGGCTTGGTTCCCTGCTGTACGTCGGTCATCACTTCAACTCCCGGAAAACGTAACTGTTACCGCTTCAGGTTGATCAACTCGCCAAGCATCTCGTCCGAAACGGTGATCACCCGCGCGTTCGCCTGGAAACCGCGCTGGGTGGTGATCATGTTGGCGAATTCGGTGGACAGGTCGACGTTGGACATCTCCAGCGCCCCGGAACGCAGTTTCCCCTGACCGCCCTCGCTGCCGGGTACGCCCCAGCCTTCCTCAAACGGAGTGGTGTCGTCCAGGCCGCCCAGAGGCACCTCGTACAGGTTGCCGCCCAGCCGGGTCAGATTCTCCGGGTTGGTGTAGTTGTCGACGAGGATCAAAGCGGCCTGTTCCATTTGCCCGTTGACGAACACCAAACCGTTCGGGTCGATGCGCAGGCTGGTCAGGTTGTTGGGGAATACATCGGGATCAGCGGAATCGGGGTCAAAAAGCCGAATACGCTCACCCGGGATCGTGTCGTCAACCGTATACGTCCCGTTGGTCACGTCCGTGATCTCCGTGTCATCCAACCAGCCTTCCCCATCCGGGTCGCCCACACCCAGGACATACAGCCCGGCCGCGTTCACCAGGTAACCATCGTTGTTCACGTAGAACGAGCCGTCGCGGGTGTAGTAGTACTCGATGATGTCGACGTCACTGTACTTGGCCAGCCGGAAAAAGCCGTTGCCGTCGATCATGATGTCCAGTACCCGGTCGGTGGTGATCGGCGGACCCTGGCCGAACAGCATGTCGATGGCCTGCACGGCCACCCCCAGCCCGATCTGGGCCGGGTTGATGGAGTCCACACCGATGTTGGACATGGAGTTGCCGCGGATGTTCTGGCTGAGGATTTCCTGGAAATTGACCCGGCCCGCTTTGAAGGCCGTGGTGTTCACGTTGGCGATGTTGTTCGCGATGACGTCCATCCGCACCTGGTGGTTACGCAGGCCGGACACGCCCGAGGTCAGAGATCTGATCATGCTTATTGTCCTCCTTATAGAGTCAACTTATGGGTTGTTTCCGTCGTTCCACAACCCGCAGCCTCCAGAAGGACCGGCTGCCTACTTGACGATCACCGCACTGTCGATATTGGTAAAGATGTTGTTCAACGCCGCCTCGCCGGTCACCGCCGTGACCACCGTCCGGTTGGCGATGCTGGTCACCAGGGCCAGGTCGCCGTAGATCAGCAGCGACTGGCGCGCACCCTTGGTTTCCGCCAGGGACGCGGCCCGGCTGATCTTCTCCAGGTCCTGCGCGCTGAGGCTGATTTGCCGTTCCGCCAACCGCTTGCGGGCGTGGGCGGAAAATTTCAGTTCGGCCTGCCACAACTCCCGGGTCAGGATTTCCTGGAAAGCGTTCCGGCCGCCTTTTTGGACCCCGGCCGGCGGCGCGGGTGCGGGCGGAACCGGTACCGAACCGACTTTCTTTACCATCACTACCGGACCTCCACAACCTGGTTGACGTCGTAGCTGTCCCCGTCGATCACCACCCAGGCCCCCTGCCCGCTCAGCAGCGCCCGTTCCACCGTACCGGAAACCAGCCAGTCACCGTCGAGCACCACCACTTCCCGGCCGATCATCTCGGCGGCCCGGGTCAGGGATGCGGTCCGGCTCATCTCCCGGACGGCTTCCTCCACCTTGACCAGACGCTCGAGCATCCCAAACTGCATCGCCTGCTCCATCATCTTGTCGGCATCGGGCGGCGAAAACGGGCTCGGGTTCTTCAGCTGCGCCACCAGGAGTCTCAAGAAGGTGTCCTGGTCGAACAGGCCTGTGGGTGCCGGCGCCGCCTGCTTCTCGGGGAGGGCGTAGGCGCTCCCTATTCCGTCCACGGTCATCGTTCTTACCTCCCTCCTATACCAGGTAATCAACACCGCTGCGGCTGCCGCCTTCCTGATGCACATCGTCAGCGGTTTCCGGCGCGTGCTCTTCCGGCGGAGAACCGGCGGTCCACGGACCCCGGAACAGCCGGGCCGATTGCTGGTGCGGGTTTTCCTGCCCCAGGAGAACCGACGTGTTTCCGAGATTGACCTCCTGCCGTACCAGCGCTTCCCGCAACTGGGGCAGCGCCTGCTCGATGATCTCCTTGACCGCGCGGTCCGGGGTGTAGAAGCGGACCTCGAGGCCTTCGCGGCCGAACGTCAACCTGAGGGTCACCCGGCCGAGCTGGGGCGGTTCCAACGCGATCCGGACCCGCAACGACTGCCCGGTTCCGGCCGGTAAACGCCGGACCTGCAACATCACGGCCTCGGTGAGCTGCCGGGCGACCGCCGGGATTTCGGGCTCGGCAACGCCGCGGGGGGCGGCCACCGGTTCGGAGACCACCGGGCTCGGCCCCTGGACGGACGACTGGCGGCCGGGAACGGTGGGTACGATCAGCCGCTCCGTGACGGCGTTTTGCGTAACGTGCCGCGCCGGTTCGGCAGCCGGAGGCGCTCCAATCCGAAAGGCGGGACTCTTTTCCGCCGGTCCGGCATCCGACTTCAGACCCGCGGCCTCCACCCGCTCCTGCCTCGGGCCGCCCTGAATCACCGGCCGCTCGGCGCCGGTACTCTGAACCCGCGCAACGAAGGGCCGCGCCTCGGGGTCCGGCCCGGGTCCCGGACGGCCGACCGCCGCTTGCACCCGAACGGCAGGGGAACGCTTGTCGTCCGCCGCTTGGACCT
>JACUUW010000176.1 GCA_014859075.1 Desulforudis sp. | reverse complement strand
TCCCCCCGCTGTCCCGCAACAGCACCAGCGTCGGCGGCTTGCCGGCCCGCACCGCGTCCACCGTGCCCCGGTACGTGGTCGTCGTCTCCGACGGTGTCCCCGCCGGAGTGCCCCCAACGTCGGTCTCCGTGTAGGCCAGAAACCGGCAGCGGCCGTCGGCGTCCAATATCACGCGGACGCGGTCGCCGACCCGCAGACCGGTCAGCCCGACCTTTCCGGTCCCTTTGTAAACCAGGTTGAAGTCGGCCAGGTCGTAGGTCCGGCTGCCCGCGGCGGTGCGCAGCACCACCCGCCGGCCGTCCGCCGCCGTCAGCTCGGCCGTGAAATAGCGGCCCGGACAGGGATCCACCAGCCCGGCGTCCAGCATCTTGGAAATCAGGGCGGTCATCTCGGCGCGGGTCACGCCCCGCCAGGGTTCAAAGCGGTTGCCCGGCACCCCGGCCATCACGCCCTCCCGCACCACGGCGGCCACGTAAGGCCGGTAAGACTGTGGAATGGACTCGAGATCGGCAAAGTCCAGCAGCGCGTTCTCCGAGGAAAGTTTCAAAGCCACGGCCACCAGCACGGCCACGTCCAGGCGCGAGGCCGCCGCCCGAAACGGCACGTCCGCCAGGTTGGTCTGGCTGATCCAACCCCTGTGCACCGCCAGCGCCACCGGTCCCTCGGCCCAGGGACTGACGTCCTTGGGCAGAGTCAGCCCGAGGGCGTCCACGTCCAGCCGGTGCGCCTCGTCCTCCAGCCCGAGAGTGCGTACGATCATCACCACCAGTTCCTGCCGGCTCACCTCGTCCCGGGGTTGAAACAGACCGCCGGGGTAACCCCGGACCAGCCCCAAGGCGTTGGCCCGGGCGATCGACTCGGCCGCCCAGTACCCTTCGGTGTCCTTGAACTCGGTGAACCCGTCCTCCTGCGCCAGGGCCGTCCCGCACGAAAAAAGGAGCAGCACCGCCAGACAGACAATCCCCCTGCTTTTCAAGCTTTTCCCTCCCCCGTAAAGTCCTTACCGTGCCCAAACAGGGCCCGGGAACCCGGCTACAGTATTGACGCCCCAGACTTGGATCGGGTTTCCCGTACAGGTTGAATTTGCCGTCAAGCCGTCAATTCCTCCCCCAAACAGACAAATATTGACCGGAAAGAAAATTGGGGATCACTCCTTTTCCAGGCGCACCGCGCCCTACAATTTTCAAAGTATACTTTACAATTTATGTGGCATTATTGTATTATGTAATTATCATTATGTCCGATCCAGGATGTGCATGAATTGAGTTTTATTGAACGGGAAAAGGTTCTGCGCGTACTGATGGGTTTCAACCCGTGGTGGGTGACCGGCAAGGTGTCGCGGGAACATATGAAGCCGATAAAAAGACTGGCTTTCCAAGAGGTCAAACAAATCATGCACCACAGGTCCCTGCGCCGGGTCGCCCTGCTTTCGGGAGCCCGCCGGGTGGGCAAAACCACCATCATTTATCAGTTGGTGGAGGATCTGTTGGCCGGGGGAACACCGCCCAGCAGCATCCTTTTCGTATCGTTTGACCACCCCGTGCTGAAATTCTGCAGCATCGGCGAACTCCTGGAGATTTTCCAGCAGAGTATCGGGCTGGAACGCGAAACTCTTTACCTCTTCTTTGACGAAGCGCAGTACGCCGCCGACTGGGACAAGTGGGTGAAAACCCTCTACGATCAGAACCCGCGTTTCCGCATCGTCGTCACCGGTTCCGCCAGCCCCGTATTGGCCGCCAAGTCGACGGAAAGCGGCGTCGGACGCTGGACCACGATACGGATCCCAACTCTGTCCTTTTTCGAGTACGCGGAGCTGAAACAGCTTAAAAACAAGCCGGAACTGACCGGTCCGATCCAACCCATCGCACTCCACCAGAGCAGCGAACGGGATTTTGCCGCCCTGATGCGAAAACTGTACGGTCTGGAAAAGCATTTCACCCGCTATCTGTTGATGGGCGGGTTTCCGGAAATCGCTTTGTCCGACGACCTGACCTTCGCGCAACAAGTCATGCGGGAAGACATCGTGGATAAGGTCCTAAAGCGGGACATGACTGCTCTTTTCGGTGTCCGGAATGTCGCGGAACTGGAAAAGGTGTTTTTATATCTTTGTTTTCATTCCGGCGGCATTATTGTCCAGGACACCATCGCCAAGGAGATCGGGGTGTCACGTTCCACGGCCGCCAATTACCTGGAATTACTGGTCCAGGCCAACCTCGTCTATGTAAGCAACCCGGCGGAAATCGGCGGCAAGAAGGTGCTCAAAGCGCGGCCCAAGGTGTATCTGGCCGACGCCGCCATCCGCAACGCGGTCTTGCTCTTGGGGCAAGAGGTACTGGCCGACCCCGTCGAAATGGGCCTCTTGGTGGAAACCGCCGTTTTTAAGCACGTCCACGCGTATTTTTACCCGCAACGGCCGACCGTCGGTTATTACCGCCATCCCCGAACTCAAAAGGACGTCGACATCGTGGTATCTTTCCCCGTGGGCCGGATCCTGATCGAGGTGAAGTACCGGGAGGACACCGCCACCGGTTCCGGAGAGGCAATCGTGGACCTGGCGCGGGACAAGGATACCAGCGGCGCAATCGTTGTCACCAAGCGAAGCACCGACTTCGGGGTCCTGGAACATGCCACCAACGTTCCAGTGGTGAAAATCCCGGCCTTCGCCTTTCTGTACCTTCTGGGATACGCGGAAAGAGAAGCGATTCTCGGTAAATAGGTCCACCCCCGCCGAGGAACGGCTTCTCTTTCAACACGGCGTATCCTACGCCTGCGAACTGTACGTGCCGGTGCTTAGGGGACTGGCTCCTTTTCCGGCAGAGTCTCGCTCCCACCTTGGAAACCCTCCGCGCCGGAAAAGATGCCGGTCCCCTTTTGCTCCCTCCTGCTAGAGGGTCATCGTTACGGTACGGGCGGCCGGATCCCACTCCACCTCGGCGTCAAAGGCCTCGGCGACGAAGCGGTACGGCAGCATGATCCGCCCCGGCGGCACCAGCTCGGGCATTACGTCCATCGTCACCGGCGCGCCGTTCACCAGCAGGGTCTTGCTCCCCACGGTCACCTGCACCGTCTTCCCGTTCCTGGTCAGTGTGGCCCGCCGGGTCTGGCCGTCCCAAGCGACTTCGGCGCCCAGACTGTATCCGACATAGCGCAGCGGCAGATAGGTGCGCCCGTCCTTCAGATAGGGCGCCACGTCCATGGCGCCGGTCACCCCGTTGGTGGCGTAGCCGGTGCTGCCGATGGTAAACACCGCGGTCCGTGCCGGTTCCGGCTTCGGCTCGGGCTTCGGTTCTGGTTTCGGTTCCGGCTCCGGCTTCGGCGCCTGGTAGTGGGACACCAGGATCGTGCTCGGGGACACCCGGTCCAGCCCGCTGACGGCCGCACGCACCTCGCCGTCCTCGGCTTTCGCGGCGTCGGTCAGCCGTACCTCGGCCTCCACCCGGAAGGTCGCCCGCCGCGTGCTGGCCCGCTCGGTCTGTACCTCCAGCGTCCGCCCGTCGGTCACCAGCTTGGCCCAGTAGTCCTCTCCGCTCACCAGCGTGCCCTTGGCGTTCGCCCAGCCGAACCCCTCCGGCAGCGTCAGCTTGATTTTGCTGCCCCTGCTGAGCAGTCCGGCCATGTTCTCACTCAGGGTGACTTCCACCGTGCTCTTGCCGTCCTTGATCTTGCCGACCCCGCTGCTTTCGATGGTGATCTCGCCGGGCAGCGCGGCGCCGACCACGACCACCCCGTCGGGCAGTTGGCCCACGAGTGATGTCACGACAAGCTCAATATCCCCTTTAACGCCGCTCGGGATGGTGCTCTTGATGGGAACGACAAAGGTGTACTTGCCGATGCCGGTCTCGTTGGTAATCGTACCAAGGAATTCGTGGTCACCGGTCATCGTGCAGGTAAGCTGCACCTCGGAATCCTCCGAGGAGGGGATGATCAAATCCGGCAGTTCCAACCGGTAACGGTA
>JACUUW010000294.1 GCA_014859075.1 Desulforudis sp. | reverse complement strand
TTGAACGTGTTCCGGTAGTGGCCGGGGGGCCGGTCCGTTCCGGGAATCCCCGGTCGCCCGACGTATTTTTCCGTCGGCACCAACTCAACACTGCGCTCCACCGGATCATAGATGGTAAGCGGCTCGCGCATTTTGCCCTGGTAACCGTCGGCCAGGACGAAAACCGGGAAGCGGTAGCGCCAGGCCGTGTTGAACGCCTTGATGGTATAATCGTACAGCTCCTGGTGAGTGGCCGTCGAGTAGACCATCCGCAGGCCCTCGCCGTTCCCACCGTAGGTGGTCAGGATGACTTCCTGCTGTGAATAGATCACGGTGGCCGTCGAGGGTCCGCCGCGCTGCATAATCACCACCACCACGGGCAGACGCATCATTTCGGCCATGGACAAGGGTTCCTGCATCAGGACGTTGCCGGGGCCCGCGGTGGCCGTGAAAGCCTTACTCCCCGCCATTACCCCGCCGATGGTGGTGAAACCGGCCGACAGTTCGTCCTCGGTCTGCAAAAACCGTTTCCCGAATTTAGGCGCCAGGCGCGTCCAGTAGTGCATTATCTCGTTTTGCGGGGTGATGGGGTAGCCGTACATGATATCGCACCGGGCCGCCACCGCGGCCCAGGCCACCACCTCGTTGCCCGTCATGAAAACCCGCTTATCGCCCGGGACCGGGATTCCGGTCATCTTTCTATCTACCTCCCTGATGTTGCGTGTCACTCTTTACCAGAAAGCGCGGGGCATGAACCGTTTCAACGGGCGGACCGGATTTCCCTCCACGTCGAAAGAACCGATCACCGCCGCCATTTCTTCAACCGCCGTGGTGGCGACAACGGGCAGCCCCAGCCGGCGGCCGGCCTGGGCCACCGCGCGCGCCCCGTCCTGCACGACCTCCACCGTGGTTTCATCGGCGAGATGCGTATTGTTGATCAAACCGTGCACCGGACCCAGTTCCCGCACGTAAGCCACGATATCTTCAACCGTCAGGGTCATCGGCCGGCTGGTATTGATGACCGCTAAAACGTGAAAAGAGGGTTCCCGCTCTATTCCCTCGATCAGATTCAGGGTCCTGGCGCCGCCGACACCGTATCCGACGTCAAAAACAATGTGACCCGCGCGGCGTAGGGCCCAGGGAATTTCGGCCCGGAGGATGTTCCCGGTCTCGCCGAGGCCCACGGTGTCCCGGGTTTCCCAGGCAAGCACGTCAATCCCCCGCGTAATCAACTCTTTTTTTATCGGGCGGAGGGTATAACAGGGTTCAACCAGGTCCAAATCCACCAGGGTAATCTTTGCGCCGGTTCGAGCCAGCTCCAGGGCCCGGTTGATGGCGACCTCGCTCTTCCCGCTGGCGTATTCACCAACGTAAGCCTCGACGGTGCGGATACCCTTCACCCCAAAGTATTTGAAAATTTATATTATTGTATGATAATTGAAAAAGCCCCGTTAGTCAATAATTACAGACATGGCCTCCCGGACCAGTCAAGCGTCCGGTACCGGGAAATTACCGGACTAACCGCACAAAACCGGTACGATAACCGAAGACTGGCGGCACACTTCGTTACTGAGGCTATCATGGACGTCGCCGCAAAATCAAAGGAATCGGCGCCATCAGTCATTATCCAATCCCCAACGGTCGCGACGGACGGCGGCAGGTCTTAGAGGTAAAGTATACCGGAATACATGCGGCGGATGCGGTCGGCCGGACACAAAAAGGGGCCGTTCCCGGCCCCTGAACAGCAGTACCGCTCTAACTCTCGAGGGCGGCGCTGATCTGAGCCCCGATCTGTTCGTCTGAGAAATTGTGCTGCTGGGTGGCCCCGTTGGGACACGTGACGACACAGGTGCCGCACCCCCGGCAGAGGGTCCGGTTGACCAACGCCACGCGCCTGTCCGCATCGACCTGCCGGGCTCCATAGGGGCAGGCCTCGACGCACAGGCCACAGCCTGAACAAAGGTTCTCGTTGACGAACGCGACGTCGGCCGTACTCTCCAGGCGCCCCTTGGACAGCAGCTTCACCGCCCGGATGGCCGCCGCCTGGGCCTGGACCTGCGACTCTCCGAGCATTTTCGGCCCGTGCGCCAGGCCGCACACGTACATGCCCTCGTTAACGAGGTCCACCGGGCGCAGCTTGACATGGGCCTCGGCGATGAAACCGTCCGCCGTCAAGGGAACCTTGAACAGCCTGGCCAGTTCCTTTCCCTCCGCCCGCGGTTCAAGGGCCGCGCTCAACACGATCAGGTCGGTGTCCAGAATCAGTTTTTTCTTCAACACCGGGTCGGTGACCATCACCTGCAGTTTCCGGCCGTCCAGCGCTACCACCGGCTTCTTCTCGCGCTGGTACCGGATGAACAGCACCCCTTTTTCCCGGGCCAGGCGGTAGTACCTTTCCAAGAAACCATAAGCCCGGATATCCCGATAAAGAACAAACACCTGGGTGGCCGGGGAAATTTCCTTGATCTTCAGGGCGTTTTTCAGCGCGTGCGCACAGCACACGCGGCTGCAGTACGGGCGTTCTTCGTTTCTGGAACCGACGCACTGGATCATCACCACCACGGCGGCCCCGTGCAGGTTCCCCGCACCGAGCCTTTGCTCCAACTCAGTCTGCGTGAGCACGTTCGGATGCCCGCCGTAAAGATATTCGCGGGGGCGGGTTTCCACCGCACCGGTGGCCAGGACCACCACCCCGTGTTCGATCTCCTGCTCCAGATCGCCGCTTTTGACCACAGTCCGGTAGTCTCCCGCGTAACCCGAGGAGGCCGTTATCTCGCTTCCAGTCAAAATCTCGACCAGCGGATGGTCTTCAAGCTGCGAAACCAGGTCGTGGAGCAGAACCTGGGGCGCCGCACCGTCCAAATTCAAAAATAACCGCCGGAGATTACCCCCCAGTTGCCCGCTCTTTTCAACCAGAGTCACCGGATAGCCCTGTTCAGCCATGGAAAGGGCGGCGGTCATCCCGGCGGCGCCGCCCCCGATTACGAGCGCCCGGGGATTGACGCTGGAAAAGGTGGCGACGATCGGCTCCAGAAAGCGGGCCTTAGCCACCGCCATGCGGAGCAGATCACGGGCTTTACGGTTGGCCGCTTCCGGCCTGGCTTGGTGTACCCAGGACACCTGCTCCCGGATATTCGCCTGCTCGTGGAGGTGGGGGTTGAGCCCGGCTTCCCGCAGGCACGACTGGAACAGGGGGGCATGGTTGCGCGGGGTGCAGGCGGCGACCACCACCCGGTTCAGGCCGAAAGCGGAGATCCGTTCCCGGATCAGCGCCAGGCTGTCCTGGGAACAGGCGAACAGGAAGGGTTCGGCGTGCACCGCGCCAAGACCTGACGCATAACCCACGAGCGCTTCAACGTCCACCACGCTCCCGATGTTCTGCCCGCAACTGCAAACGAACACCCCGATCCGTGGCGGCTCGCCCCGGACGTCCCGCTCCGGGGGGTACTCTTTCCGGATCGTTTTCGTGCCCCTGGCCGCTGCAAGCAATCGTGAAACATTGGCGGCCGCCGCACTGGCCTCAACCACGGTTTCCGGAATGTCCTTGGGTCCGCACAACGCACCCGCGGCAAAGACTCCCGGGCGGGTTGTGAAGCCGGGGTAGAGATCCCACGACCGGCAAAACCCGTAGTCGTCCAGTTTGATGCCGGCCGCCCGGGCCAAGGCTTTGGTACCCTCGGGACGACGAAGCCCCAGCGACAACACCACCAGGTCGAATTCTTCCTCGTGAAACCCGCCGTTACCGTCCGGGTGACGGAGGAGCAGGTTTTTGGTACGCCGCAGCTCCTTCACCGCGCCCACGCTGGACCGGATGTAGCGAATCCGGTATTCGGAGCGGGCACGTTCGTAGTACCGCTCGAAATCCTTGCCGAAAGCCCGGACGTCCAGCATGAATATGGCGACATCCAGACCTGGGATATGTTCCTTCGCGATGATGCCCTGCTTGGTGGCCTGCATGCAGCACA
>JACUUW010000175.1 GCA_014859075.1 Desulforudis sp. | reverse complement strand
ACGGCCTGCCGGTGACCATCAGGCTCTTGGATCCCCCACTGCACGAATTCCTGCCCAACGGCGAAGAACTGGCCGTGGAAATCGCCGGGCTGCAAGCAGTGAACCCGGACAGCCCCAGGATAAGGGAAAAGGAGGAACTGCTGCGGAAGGTGCGCGCCCTCTCCGAGTTTAACCCCATGCTCGGGCACCGGGGCTGCCGGCTCGGCATCACCCACCCGGAGGTGTACGCCATGCAGGCGCGTGCCGTTTTCAACGCCGCCACCCGGCTGACTCGGGAAGGCCGCCGGGTGATTCCCGAAGTGGAGATTCCGCTGATCATCGACGCCTCGGAGTTTGTTTTCCTGAGAAACCTGGTAGACCAGGTGGCCGCGGAGGTCCGGGCCGAAACGGGTATCGAGTTCGACTACAGCGTCGGCACCATGATCGAATTGCCCCGGGCGGCGCTCCTGGGTGACGAGATCGCGCGGGAAGCCGAGTTCTTTTCCTTCGGCACCAACGACCTGACTCAGACCACCCTGGGTTTCTCCCGGGATGACGCCGAAGGTAAGTTCATGCACCGGTACCTGGAGCATAAAATCCTGAACGACAACCCCTTCGTCGTGTTGGACCGCAAGGGAGTCGGCAAGCTGGTCAAAATGTGCATCGAATTGGGGCGCGGCGTCCGGCCCGACCTGCTGATCGGCATCTGCGGCGAGCATGGCGGGGAACCAAGCTCGATCGAATTCTGCCACCAAGTGGGGATGGACTACGTAAGCTGTTCCCCCTACCGGGTGCCCATCGCCCGCCTGGGTGCCGCCCAAGCCCGGGTGCTGAACGACGGTTTGATCGAAAAAGACTATGGAACCAAATAGCCTATCAAGGCACCCCGTTTCTGAACTTCACCCCGCATTCGTGCGGGTTTTTTTATGATTTAACCTTAGCATCATACATTATTTCGCCTGGTTTATTAAAAACTAGTTTTTGAAAAGAACTCTCCGAGGGAGGGTCTGCACTTGCGTACCATCGACGCGGCGACGGTCACCGAGGTGGTGGCCGGTCTTTGCGAGGAAGCCAGCTTTGTCCTGGAGCAGAACGTACACTCCGCCTTTCAGCGAGCGTACCAGGAGGAGATTTCTCCCTTGAGCAAGGATGTGCTGGCCCAAATCCTGGCCAACTCCGCCATCGCCGCGGAAAACAGGCTGCCCATATGCCAGGATACGGGCATTATACTGGTTCTGATCGAGCTGGGACAGGACGTGCACGTGAGCGGAGGCAGCCTGTACGCCGCCATCAATCAGGGCGTGCGCAACGCCTCCCAGAAATGCTACCTGCGTAAGTCAATAGTCAACGACCCCATTGAACGGACCAATACAAAAGACAACACCCCAGCCGTGATTCACTGCCGGATCGTAGACGGGGACAGACTAAAAATTTCGCTCATGCCCAAGAGCGCCGGGAGCGAAAATGTCAGCACGGTTAAGGTGCTTAATCCAGCCGACGGGTGGCCGGGAATCAAGAAATTCGTCCTGGAAACGGTTGATCAGGCCGGCCCCAACCCCTGTCCCCCGGTGATCGTCGGTCTCGGCATCGGCGGGACAATGGAAAAGGCGGCGCTATTGGCCAAGGAAGCCCTGTTTCGCCCGATCGGGCGAAAAAATCCCACAGAAACAATAACGCACCTCGAAGACGAATTGCTGGACGCCGTCAACAAGCTGGGCATCGGTTCAATGAGCCGCGGGGGCAGAATCACGGCTTTAGCCGTGCACATTGAAGTATTTGCAACGCACATGTCTTCTCTGCCGGTAGCGGTTAATCTGCTCTGCTGTGCCGCGCGCTACAAGACCACGGAGATCTAGCCCGCATTTGTTTACGCCGATATTTGGAGGTGTACCATGCACGTAAAAGAGGTTCACATTCCCCTGACCGACGAGGTGGTCGCCGACCTGCACACGGGCGATCACGTGTCCCTCAGTGGAAAACTCTATACGGTGGGTGACAGAGCCCACAAGAGACTGGTGCAGTACATCGGCCAGGGAAAACAGTTGCCCTTCAGCCTGGCGAACCAGGTTGTCTACTACGTCGTGGCAACCCCCGCGCCCCCGGGCCGCATTGTGGGTTCGTCCGGCCCGACCACGGCGACACGCATGGACTGCTATACCCCGGCCCTGCTCGCCCAGGGACTGAAAGGCGTGGTGGGCAAAGGCTACCGCTCCGCCGAGGTGGCCCAGGCCATGCGGGAGCACCGGGCCGTCTATTTCGGCGCGGTTTGCGGTGTTGCGGCCTTCCTCAGCCAATACATAAAGAACCTGCGGCTGGCGGCCTTTCCCGGACTGGGAGCGGAAGCAGTGTACGAATATACCGTCGTCGACTTTCCAGTGGTGGTGATCAACGATATTCACGGCGGGGACCTGCACCTGGAGGGCCGCAAAGCTTATGCCGTTACCCAGGATGATTAAAAACCGCAGGTAAGGCTTTGTCGCAAATCCGCGGCCGACGCACTTCTGAAAAACCGGGTTCGGCAACGCTGGAGGTGGCAGACAGGGATATGGAAAAGCCGGAAGCACCGCGACTGAATCCGAGGACCGACCTGTACCTGGAACTCACCGCCCTGGTCAGCGGGATAATGTTGGTGGCCTTCGTGTGGCTCCACGCCTTCCTGGTGGCCACCGTCATCCCCGGCGCCCCGGTCTTCGACGGCATGGCGCGGTTCCTCGATAGATATTCTCTGGGGCAGATCGGTATCACGCTGCTGTTGCTTGCCGGTTTGACCCACATCCTGGCTGCGGCCCGCAGAATTCCGACGGGTTACCGGGAACAGCGCTCACTCTGGCGCGTCGCCGGCAGGATGCGGCACACCGACTCGTACGCCTGGGCCTTTCAGGTAGTCACCGGCCTGTTCATCCTCGTTCTGGCCGCGACTCATATCTGGGTCGTGGTCGCCGACTGGCCCCTGGAAGCGGTAAAGAGCGCCTGGCGCGTCCAGACGGACTACCTGGGGTTCTACCTCGTCCTGTTACTGATTTCCGAGTTTCACGGCGGGGTCGGCCTCTACCGGCAGTCGGTGAAATGGCTCCGTTTTCGGCGGCGGCCACTGGCGCTGGCCGTGGGCGCGGTCGTCGCCTTCATTCTGGCCGTCAACCTGGCGGCCATATGGGCGCTTCTCAGGCTGGGGGGCGTTTCGTGAGCATCGGCGGCACCCATATTTCGGACGTTCTGGTTATCGGGGCCGGCCTGGCCGGGGAACGCACGGCCATCGAGGCCGGCTCCCGGGGGCTGGAGGTGATCATCCTCAGCCTGGTTCCACCCAGGCGTTCCCACAGCACGGTGGCGCGGGGAGGGCTGCAGGCCGCTCTGGGCAATTCGGTCATGGGTTGGGGGGACAGTCCGGATGTCCACTTCGCGGATACGGTGAAAAGTGCGGATTGGGGCTGCGACCAGAACGTGGTCCGGCTGTTCGTCAATACGGCGCCCGCGGCCGTGCGGCAGTTGGCATGCTGGGGCGTGCCCTGGAGCCGTATCGCGCCCGGTGCACGCCGGATGCCCGACCTGACCGTCATTGAGGAACCGGAGACCGGTGCCGGGCTTATCACCGCCAAAAGGATGGCCGGGGCCTCCAAGTGGCGGACCTGCTATGTCGCCGAGGGTACCGGGCACGCCCTGCAGTACACCCTGGACGCGATGGTCCTCAGCCTGGGCGTCACCGTTCACGACCGCACCGAGGCGATATCGCTCATCCACGACGGCCGGAGGTGCCTGGGGGCCGTGGCCCGGTGCCTGCGTACCGGCGGCCTGAGGATCTATCTGGCCAAGGCCACCGTGATCGCCACCGGTGGCTGCGGACGCCTTTACGGCGTATCCACCAATTCGGTAATCAACGAGGGCACGGGTCTGTCCCTGGCACTGGATACCGGTCTGGCCTGCCTGGGTAACATGGAGGCCGTGCAGTTTCACCCCAAGACGTTGCCGCCGACCTGGATTCCGGTCAACGAGGG
>JACUUW010000174.1 GCA_014859075.1 Desulforudis sp. | reverse complement strand
TGTGCGGCCGTGTTGAGCAAAGAGTGGGTCCGCGCCCGCGGGCTCTACGCGCGGGTCGATCCGGACCGGTGTGCGGCCTGCCTGCGCTGTGTCCGGGTCTGCCCGTTTAACGTGCCGGCTATCGTGGGGAACGCGTCCCGAATCGAACCGGTACAGTGCCAGGGGTGCGGGATCTGCGTGGCCGAGTGCCCGAACGAAGCGATTCACCTGATCGGTTACCGCAAGGAACAAATGCTGGCACTCCTGCGGGCCGGTCTGGCGGAGGTGGCCGAATGAACCCGGACCCGAGAATCATCGCCTTTTGCTGCTGCAACTGTGCGTACGCGGCCGCTGACCTGGCGGGTGCAATGCGCGCATCTTACGCTTCCGAGATTGCGATTGTGGCGATACCGTGCACCGGGGCGGTGGAACCCACGGTGGTGCTGGCCGCTTTCGAGGAGGGCGCGGACGGAGTGATCGTCGCCGGCTGCCTGGACGGCGAGTGCCACTACAAATCCGGAAATCTCAGGGCCCGGGAACGGGTGAACGTGCTGCGGTCCATGCTGGAGACTATCGGCCTGGAGCCCGAAAGGCTGGAGATGTACCAGGTGTCGGCGGCGATGGGTACCAGGTTCGCCGAGATCGCCTCCGAATTCGCCGGGCGGATCCGGGGAATGGACCCGTCGCCCGTACGGAAACCGCGTGGAGAGGGGGGTGAGCCGGGTTGATCGTGGCTGAACCGAAATCCTTTGGGGAACTGGTGGAAATGGTCGGTGATCACCGCCGTCTGCTGGTGGCGTCCTGTTCCGGTTGCACGGCGGTCGGCGGGGTCGGGGGCGTGCGGCAGGCGCGTGAGCTGGCGTGCGCGCTCCGGATCCACTTCCGCATCCGGGGCGTGGAACTGGCGACCGAGGTGGCCGGGGTGACCCGGCAGTGCGACCCGGAATTCGTCGCGGAGTTGGACGGGGCGGTGGACCGAAACGAGGCGGTACTCTCCCTCGGCTGCGGCGTGGGCGTTCAGTTCCTGGCTGACCGCTTCAACCGGGTGCCCGTTTTTCCGGGTTTGAACACCCGGTTTGCCGGGGGATTGACGGCGGCGGGAATCTGGGAGGAAAAGTGCCGGCTTTGCGGGGACTGCATCCTGCACCTCACCGGTGGGATCTGCCCGCTGACCCGCTGCGCGAAAGGCATCCTCAACGGCCCTTGCGGCGGTTCCCAGGATGGGTTGTGCGAGGTCGGAGACGGGATGCCGTGCGCCTGGCAGCTGATCTATGAGCGGCTGTCGTCTCTGGGCCGCGTTGGGTTATTAGAGCAAATCCGCCGCCCCCGAAACTGGGCGGACTCAGGCGGCGGCCCGCGGCGGCTGGGAAACGGAGGTGCGGGCGAGTGAACAAAGTGAGTGGACTCGCGCGCCTGCTCGAGGCCGGCCACTTCGGCGTGACCTGCGAGATCGGGCCGCCGAAAGGGGTTGCAGTGGACACCCTGTCCGAAAAAGGGTCTTGGGTCAAGGGCTACGTTGATGCGGCGAACGTGACCGACTGCCAGACGGCCGTCGTGCGGCTGTCCAGTATTGCCGCGGCCGTGCACTTGAAGTCCCTGGGCCTGGAACCGGTGGTCCAAATGACCGGACGCGACCGGAACCGGATCGCCATTCAGAGCGACCTGTTGGGTGCGTACAGCCTCGGTCTCCGGAACGTACTGTGCCTGACCGGGGATCACCAGCGGTTTGGTAACCACCCGGAGGCAAAGGGTGTGTTCGACCTCGATTCGGTCCAGATGGTGGAGATGGTGCGGCGGATGGGCGATCCCGGAGAATTCTTGTGCGGGGAGCCGATCCGCGGGGAGCTTCCCGTCTTCTTTGTGGGGGCGGTGGAGAACCCGTTCGCCGGTTCCCCGGAACTACGGGTGCGGCGGCTGGCAAAGAAGATCGAGGCCGGCGCGAAGTTCATCCAGACCCAGTGTGTGTTTGACCTGGAAGGTTTCCGGCGGTTCATGGCCCTGGTGCGGGCGCGCGGGCTTGACCGGCGTTGTCACATCGTGGCCGGAGTGACGCCGCTGAAGTCGGCGCGCATGGCCCGGTTCATGCGCGACCAGGTGGCCGGAATCAGCATCCCGGATAAGGTGGTGAACCGGATCGAGGCCGGCGCCGACCCGGCTGCGACGGGGGTGGACCTGTGCGTCGAACAGATCTGCGAACTGCGGCGGATCGAGGGCGTGACAGGAGTACACATCATGGCCATCAACTGGGAACAGGTGGTGCCCGAGATCGTGCGGCGGGCGGGACTTTACCCCCGCCCGGCTTGCTAGTTTCTTTGAGATAATGCCGCCCGCTTACGGGAGCGGTGTTCCCTTCGCGACCGGTGCTCCACGTGGACGGCACTACGGCTCGATTCGGGGCCGCTGCACGCCGTCTGTTAATTGCGATCGGGATTCCCGTCTATGGCCTGGAAGTCACTGCCCTGATCCTTTACTCTAGTTGTTCCTTGTAGTTTTCTTCACGTCCTCGCCGACGGCAGCGCCGACTCACGCTCGCGGAGTGCCGTTTGACCACGCTACGCAATGTCGCTGCCGGGGACACCGCTCCCGTGCGGGCGGACCGCCGGCGAGTCCGTTTGTTTTCATCCTTCGTGGCCAGCCATCCAGGTTATTCTCTGTGTTCAATCCGAATCTAGTGCCGGAGGCGTACGGCTTCGCGCAGCTTCTCGCGGGCCTGGTCCCCCACCGTTTCCCGGAAGTGCGTGTAGAGGACGATGTCCAACAGGCGGTTCGAAAAGCCCCACTCGTTGTCGTACCAGGCCACCACCTTGGCCAAAGTGCCCTGGATGACCATGGTGGAAAGCCCGTCAACGATGGAGGAGTGCGGGTTCCCGATGTAGTCGATGGACACCAGTGGCAGTTCGCTGTAATCCAGCACGCCGAGCAACTCACCCTGGGCGGCCTCGCGTAGAGTGTCATTGAGTTCCTCTTTCATCGTTGACTTCTCGAGTTCGGCCACGAAGTCGATGATTGACACGTCGGCGGTGGGCACGCGCAGGGCCATGCCGGTCAGTTTGTCCTGCAGTCCGGGGATGGCGGCGCCCACGTTCTTAGCCGCGCCGGTCGTGGTCGGGATGATGGACAGGTTCGCCGCCCGCGCCCGCCGCAGGTCCCGGTGGGGCAGGTCCAGCAACCGCTGGTCGTTGGTGTAGGAGTGGGCGGTGGTCATGAAGCCGCGCTTCACGCCGAAACGCTCGTGCAGTACTTTCACCACCGGGGCCAGACCGTTGGTCGTGCAGGAACCGGCTGAGATGATCCGGTGTCTGACCGGGTCGTAGCGGTCTTCGTTGACCCCCATGATGATCATGACGTCCTCACCGTTGGCGGGCGCCGAGATCAAAACCTTCCGGGCTCCCGCCTGCAAGTGCTTGGCGGCCCCCTCAGCTTTGGTGAACCGTCCGGTGCACTCGACGACCACCGCGACCTCGTGCTTGCCCCAGGGAACGTCGGCCGGGTCCGGCTCGGCGTAGACGGCGATCTCCTGGTCGTCAGTCCAAAAACCCTTTTCGGCCGGGCGGACATCGGCGGCAAAGGTGCCGTGCACCGAATCGTACTTCAGCAGGTGGGCGAGGGTGGTCGCGTCGGACAGGTCGTTTACGGCCACGACCTCGACGTCCGGGTGCCCGTGGACAATACGGAAGAAGTTACGGCCGATTCGGCCGAATCCGTTGATTCCCACACGAATAGTCATCTTGGGCTGCCTCCTTGCACTTTGCACTGATCTCGGGCTATTATACCCATGCGAAACCCAATTATTCCGGGCGGGCGGGGTCGCGCTATACGCGCTTCGGGGTTTTCCGCGGTCTTGAGGCCGGGGAAAGGGGAAAGACTGTGAACAAGTGGCGGAATTACCGGAAGTGGTTTCTCACCCGGGTCAAGCGGGCGATCAATGATTACGGAATGATTGCCGCGGGTGACCGGGTGGTCGCCGGAGTGTCGGGGGGTAAGGACAGCACCA
>JACUUW010000007.1 GCA_014859075.1 Desulforudis sp. | reverse complement strand
AGCGCCTCGGGCTCCACTTCGGCGTGAAGACCTCCGAGACCTCGTTCCCGGTCCGCGAGTGCCCGCTCCAGGATCTGACGGAGCTCAGCAGGCGAGAGTGTATCCAATTGGAAGACGCGGGATCGGCTCAAAAGGGCGCCCCGCATCTCGAAAAAGGGGTTCTCGGTCGTCCCGCCGATAAAGGTGACGACCCCCTTTTCGATGGCCGGCAGGAGCACGTCCTGCTGGGACTTGTTGAAGGCGTGGCACTCGTCGACGAACAGGATCGTTTTCCGGCCGTGAAACTTCAGCTGGTCGATCGCCGCCTCGGTGATCTGGCGCAGTTCCTTTACGCCCGAAGACACAGCGCTGATAGTGCGAAAACTGGCCGCCGTCGCGCGGGAAACGATGTGGGCCAGAGTGGTCTTGCCGCTGCCGGGGGGTCCGTACAGGATGATGGAACCCAGGAGGTCGGCCTCGATGACCCGCCGCAGCACTTTTCCGGGACCCAGGATGTGTTGCTGGCCGACAAACTCCTCGAGGTTTTGGGGACGCATCCGGTCGGCCAGCGGCCGGTGCCCGCCGTTTTCCAACACCGGAGAGAAAAGGTCGTCCACCGCCGCTCACTCCTCCTCGGCCAAGTGTGTGCTTTTTAGTGTAGCATTTTCCGGTTCCGTGGGCAAAAGCGGTGGGATAAGTGGACGGGCAGTTTTACGTCTTGCCCAGGACGTGCTTCGGCAGCCGCCGCCGCAGTTGGCGCAGCGGCGTAAAAGCCAGCGTTTTCTCAGCACCGTACCCCGCTCCTTTTCAAATACTGCTCAACATTCTATACCTATGACATTTAATCCAAATCTAGAACGGTCGGTGCGTGATTGCCAAGAAGTACGGGGATACGTACAATAGTCAAAAGATCGTTTGACTACCACACGTCCCTCGACCGTAAACATTACCCGGTCGATAGCCGGAAACTCCGTCAAGAAACAAAGTGACGAAAATCACACCGGTTCCGGGCTTAGGTCACAGCCGGCGGTTCGGAAACCGGTTTATAGTCTATGTAATCAATAAAGAAAGCCCTGCACAACGCATACGGGGAAGGGGGTTTGTTGTGGTGCGTCCGGTGGTGAACGAGTTGACCTGTGTGGCCTGCGGGACTTGGGCCCGGTCTGTTCGGCCGATCCGGTGGTGTTCGAAGTGACCGACGTGTCCCTAAACTATTAACCTTATGAAGGAGAGGGGTTCTTTATGTCTGAAAAGACAAGCATTCATGAGAACATCAACGTAATGCAGGAGCAGGTGCAAGCCGACGGTATGGCCAGTATCGCCGACCGCTACCGGGGCCAGGAGAAGTTCCGCTGTTCGTTCTGTACCCGGGGTTTGAGCTGTCAACTGTGTTCGAACGGCCCTTGCCGGGTGGTGCCCGGAAAGCAGGAGCGCGGGGCCTGCGGTATCGACGCGAACGGGATGGTAATGCGCAACCTGGTCCACAAGACTAACCTGGGCCTGGCCGCCTACACCCACCACTGCCGGGAGGCCGCCCGGACGCTGAAGGCGACGGCTGCCGGGAAGGCGCCGTTCGCGATCCGGGACGAGGCTAAGCTGGATCGGCTGGCCGGCGAGCTGGGCGTTGTCGGAACCGACGTGCGGACCCGGGCCGCCGGGGTGGCCGACGCGGTGCTGGCCTCTCTGGCCCAGGGCGGGGAAGAGGAGTCGGTGATGGTGGCGAAGTTCGCGCCGGAGAGCCGGAAAAAGGTCTGGCGGGAACTCGGGATCTTCCCCGGGGGACCGGCCTTTGAGTTGGTCGAGGCTGGCGCCCGCTCCATGACCAACGTCGACTCGAACTACCTTTCCCTGGCCAAACTGGCGTTGCGCCTGGGCATCGCCAGCACTTACGGCGCCCTGGTGCCCCTGGAGCTGATCCAGGACGTCCTGTTCGGCACGCCGAGTCCGCACGAGGGCGACGTGGACCTGGGCATCATCGACCCGGATTACGTAAACATCGTGCCCAACGGCCACGAGCCGTTTATGGGCGCCGCCCTGATCGACGCTGCCCGCCGGCCGGAGGTTCAGGAAAAGGCCCGGGCCGCCGGCGCCAAGGGACTGCGGATCGTCGGTTCCATCGAGACCGGCCAGGAACTGCTGCAGCGTTTCCCGTGCGACGACGTTTTCGTGGGGTTGACCGGCAACTGGATCAGCCAGGAGTACGCCTTGGCCACCGGGGGCGTCGACCTGTTCGCGATGGACATGAACTGTTCGTTGCCCAACCTTAAAGAGTACGCGGACCGTTACCAGGTCACCCTGATTTCGGTGTCCCGGCTGGTGAATATTTCGGGCGTGGAGCTCCACATCGACTACGAACCGGAAAAAGCCGCGGAGCAGGCGCTGGAGCTGGTTGACCTGGCCGTTGAGAACTTTAAACGACGTCAGGGACGTCCGGTGGCACGCGGCCTGGCTAAAAAGCGCATCCTCACCGGCTTCTCGACCGAGGCTGTGCTGGGGGTGCTGGGGGGCGGCCTCGAACCGCTCCTGGACGTGATCAGGCGGGGCGACATCCGGGGCGTGGCGGCCCTGGTGAGCTGCACCAGCCTGAAGAACGGCCCGCACGACGCCTTAAACGTGCAGGTGGCGCGGGAACTCATCAAAAGGGACATCCTGGTCCTTTCGGCCGGCTGCGGCAACGCCGCCTGCCAGGTGGCCGGGCTGGCCGCGCCGGAAGCGCGGGAGCTCGCCGGGAAGGGCTTGCGTGCGGTGTGCGCCGGGCTGGGCATTCCCCCGGTCCTCTCCTTCGGCACCTGCACCGATACCGGGCGACTGGTGCTCCTGGTCACGGCGGTGGCCGACGCGCTGGGTGTCGACCCATCCCGGCTGCCGGTGGCGGTGACCGCGCCCGAGTACATGGAACAGAAGGCGACCATTGACGCCTTCGCGGCGGTCGCGTTCGGATTGTACACCCACGTTTCCCCGACACCGCCGGTCACGGGCGCACCCGACGTGGTGAAGCTGCTGACCACCGACGTTGAACACCTTGTAGGGGGCAAACTGGCCTTGGGCGACGAGGCCGTGGCCATCGCGGACGACATCGCCGCCCACATCGAACGGAAGCGGGCCGGCCTGGGCCTGTAGCGGGCCCGGCACGGTGACTCCGATTCTTACAGGGCATCCAGGAGTCGCCGTCGATCCCGGATGACGATCTGCTGCCGGGAAATCGTCAGGATTTCCCGGCGGCGCAAGTCGTTAAGGTGCGGCTGGCTGTTTCCCGGGAGGTGCCGGCCAGGCCGGCCAATTCCTGATTAGTCAAAACCAGGTTGATCCGAATGCCTTCGGGGTCGGCCGTTCCGTGTTCCTCGGCCAGTTTCAGGAGTGTACCGGCCACCCGGCGCGCGGCGTCGTGCAGGGCGAGGCTCATCACCTTTTCCTGGGCGGCGCGCAGCCGCGCGGCCATGATCCTGAGCATGGCCAGGGGCAGGCGCGGTTCGCCGGCGATGATCCCCTCCAGATCCCGGCTCCGGATGATCCCGATCCGGCAGTCTTCCATGGTCTCGGCGGTGGCCGGGTAGCCGCCCCCGTCGAAAAGCACCACCTCGGCGAACACCTCCCCGGCGTGCACCAGGTGGAGAATGTGTTCCCGGCCGTCCTCGGCCTGCCGGGTGAGTTTGATTTTCCCTTCCTTCAGGAGATACACCGCTTCACCCGGTTCCCCCTCCACGAAAACTATCCGGCCCTTGGCGTAGCGCCGTTCGCACATCACCGCCCGGATTTTGTCTAGATCCTCGCGGTCGAGCCGCGCAAACAGGGGCACCCGGCGCAGGTGCTCCAGCGTGTCGACCATTTGGCGTATCGCCTCCCGTTCCCATTTTACTGTGGGGCCTTCAAAAAGTCGAAAGACCTGGGACGATCGTCAGGTCGGAAATGAGACGTTGGTCCGGGCCGAGGCCGGCAGGAAAAAAGGTGTTTATCACTAAATCTCCACGTAGCCGCCAATATGTCGAGTGTAGATATCACTGAATAGACCGACCGGGGGTAGGAAGGTGCACGAGAGACTGGAAGGGGAACCGGAAAACAAGACCCCGGTCCTGCTCGAACGGGCCCAAAAGGGTGACCCGGAGGCGCGTGAGACCCTGATCGAGACCCACCGGGCTTTTATTGCGAAATGCGTGCTCCAAAACGTTCCCCCGCGTGCTGACATTACGGCGACCGACGAATACAGCGTGGCACTGTTGGGCTTCAATGAAGCCGTGGACCGGTACGATCCGGGACGGGGTGCCTCCTTTCACAGTTTTGCAAGGCAGGTAATCCGGCGCCGCCTGGTCGACCACTACCGGGCCTCCCAGCGTTACGCTTCCGAGGTGCCCCACGATGTATTGCCCGAGGTCGCCGCGGCGGACGGCCCCGGTTTTCCGGTCGAGGAAGTGCGGGAGGAAATCGAAAGGTTGACCGTCGGGCTGGCCGGGTTTGGGATCAGCTTTGACGACCTGGTGCGGGAGACTCCCAAGCACCGGGATTCCCGCCGGATCGCCGTGGACATCGCCCGCCGCATCCTGGCCGATCCCGGGATGCGGGCCAACCTGGAGAAAAAGAAGAAACTACCGTTCACAACTCTGCTCCGGCAGCTTGTTTTTAACCCCAAAACGGTCCAACGGCACCGAAAGTATATTATAGCAATGTATCTTGTGCTGGGTGGTGACTTCCCCCTGCTGCGGGACTGGGTCCGGGGCGTGGAGCAAGGTGGTGAGCCGGATGGAAAGTAAAGGTCTGGTCTGCCGGGTTAAACCCGATTCGGCGGTAGTGATGACCGCGGATTTTGGGTTTGTGGAGATCAGGAAACGGCCGGGGATGGAGGTGGGCGGTGAGGTGCGGTTCACGTCCACCGATCTGGTGCACCGCCGTCGTCCGGCCCGTCTGTTCACCTTGGCCGCCTCCTTTGCGATCCTGATGCTGGTTTCATTCCTGGTCCTGTCGCCGTTCGCCGGTGAACCCCCCGTTTACGCCTACGTAAGCGTGGAGGTCAATCCCGGGGTTGAACTGGCCCTGGACCGGCACCTGAAGGTGGTTGGGTTCCGGACTCTCAACGCCGACGGTGCGGCGTTGGTGCGGGATCTGGACCTGGCTGGGCGACAGGCGGCTGAGGCTGTAGCCGTTCTGGTCCGGGTGTGCCTTGAACAGGGTTACCTGGGATCGGACATCCGGCACCTGGTCATCACCACCACCGCCGTCCGGGAAGAAGTGAAAGGTGACCTGCGGCCGGACGAACTGCTGGAGATGGTCCGGCAGGAACTGGAGGGGGCCGGCGGCCGGACCGAGGTCTTTGTTTTGGACTGCGGTCCCGGGGTCCGTGAACAGGCCCGGGAAATGACGCTGTCCACGGCGGACTACCTGATCTGGGAACAAGCCCGGAAAGAAGGCGCGGTCGTGGAATCCGAAGTCGTGCAGGCCGGAAATCTGCGCCAGGCCCTGACCGAACAGGGCCGGGATTTCGGCGCGGCCGTGGCCGCCGTGGCCGCGGTGCGGGCCCGGGTGGGTCCGGATGTGGATGGTGAGGGGCCTGGCCAAGCCCGGCCGCCCGGTTTGCAGTCGGTGCCTCCGGGTCAGGAGAAGAAAGGCGAAGAGGTTCACCCGGCGTCGCCGGCAAGGCCGGGTTTGCAGGCGCCGGACCCGGCCGGCCCTACGGGCGCCGCTTCAGGGGCGGGGGATAATGACGGATCGTCGTTGGATGGAAACGACGGTGACAAGTCCAAGAAGAAATCCGTAAAGGAGTCCGGTTTCGGAGCGGATGATTCTTCGGGTGGAAGGGCGGCGGGATACAAATAGATGATCAAAAGGGGTTATTTAGGAAAGGGGGTGACCTGAAGCACCGCTATGCCGCCCATCACAAGACTAACTAATTGATTAAGGAGGGGACGCAATTTGAAAAAACGTAGAGTATTGGCTTTGCTTATGGCGTGCTTATTTGTTCTCGGCTGCCTGGGCGGACCGGTCTTTGCCGGAAAAGACTCGGCGCCCGGTCAAGCGAAGAAGGCGTTGACTGTTTCTGATGTCGATAACGGCGATGACGAGTCTGTGACTGAACAGGTGTACCACCCCGTGCATGCGGTCCACCCGAGTCTCAAGGGCCTTCAGCGGGCGTACCAGAATATGCTTCGGAACCAGGCCGGCGAGCAGGCCCGGGCGGCAATCGGACAACTGATCGAGGCGCGCGGGGGCAGCGTAACCGATACGGTTTATGGGCTGGAGAACGTGATCTACGGACACTGGAAGAAACTCGACGCCGAGACCCAGGGTTTGATATTGGATTACATCAATGAGGTTCTGGGCGAAATCGAGGACGAGGTTCAGGATCCGAAGGATCAGGCCAAGCTGGTCCGGACGCTGGCCCGGTACATGATGTGGGTGGGGGAAGGAAAACACGCCGAAAACCACCTGCGCAAAGCCCTGCGGCTTTATCCCGGGGAACTGGCGGGCTATGAGGAACTGAGCAGGCTGCTTCAGGAAGAAGGCGACAAAGCCCTCAAGGTTTTCCTCAAGGGAGTGGAACTGGAGTTCGACGTGCCCCCGGTGGTGAGCGAAGGACGCACCCTGATGCCTTTCCGCAAGCTGGCGGAGGTTACCGGGGGTACGGTGATCTGGAATCCGGAGGCGCAGACGATCACCTTTGAGGGGGATGACGTTACCGTCGTCCTCACGATCGGCAGTAAGATTGCGTTGGTGAATGGTGAGGAGGTTGAATTGGACGTCGCGCCGGCAATAACCGACGGCCGCACGCTGGTACCGTTGCGTTTCGTGGCGGAGGCATTGGGCATCGACGTTGACTACGTGCCGAACATAGTGATTATCAGGGATATGCTGGACGACTAAAACACAGGGAGTGTGTCCGCAAAGCGGAGGGGAGCCCGTGCGGGGCTCCCCTCTTTCTTGACGCCCGTCTTGTCCGGCTGTACAATGTAAATTAAATCCATTTTGCCAGTCCTTTCGCGTGCTTCTTTCATACGGGAGTGTGGCCGCCATGCGGTGGAAAACGTCACCCAAAGCATTATTCTCAGGGTTCGTCATGACCTGTCTGCTGCTGTACGGCGGCTTTGCGGCCGGTTTGTCCACGGCTGCGGTACCGCCGGAATTGGAGGGGCTGGTTCCGGGCGGGTTGGAGGCACTCGAACGGGAATTGGCGACGGAGTTGCTTACGCTCAACCTGCAGATCATGGGGTTGCAGGAGGACCACGAACGGGTGGAGCGCCGGCTGGTCGAACTGGCTGAGTCCGCCGCCGTCGAGGAGCGAAAGCTGGCGGCGGCCAGAACCCGCCTGGAAGCGACACAGCACCGTCTAGGGAGCTGGGTCCGTTACCTTTACGAAGAGGGCCGTCTGCCGCTGCTGGGAATACTGCTGCAGGCCGAAAACACCACTGACTTCTTACGACGCCTCGATTTTGTCCGGTTGCTGGTCGATTACGAATATGGGCTGCTGACGGAGGTGCAGACCCTCAACGCCGCAATCCGGGAACGCCTGCACCATTTGGCCGCGCTGAACGCCGAGACCGTGGAGGCCGAGAGCAGGATCACCGTCCGGTTGGCTGAACTGGAACGAACCCAGAACCGGCGGTCCGAATTCCTGGCAAGTGTCCGAGGGCATTCGGCCGGTCTGGCGGATCGGTTGGCCGGTCTGGAACAGCAGTGGCAGAGTTCGCTTACCCCTCTCCAGCGCCTGCTCGAGCAGTTGGGCATCGCCCTGGTACGGGACCTTCAGCCCGACCGGGTCTACTTCCAGGGACGGAACATGGTGGTCGAGGTCAGTTCTCCCACGATAAACCGTGCCCTGCTGAAGGCGGCCGGTGATTCGTCGAGCAATCTCCGGGTGGGCATTAATACCCAAGGGATGACGGTCGCGGCCGTTGACCGGGGAGGCCGGACTAATTTCCATATCTCCGGTCGTTTGGTGCCCGTCTCGGGAGGCGAGAGGGTGGTTTTCCGGGCCGAAACGGTCGTGTTCGACGGGCTGGAGATCGACGCCGCCGCGCTTCCTTTTCTGAAAGACCAGGGTTCGTTCTCCATGGCCAGCCGGTTCCAGTTCATGACCGTTGTCGACATCACCCACGAAGAAAACAAGCTCCGGTTTACGCTCCGGCGCAATTAGTCCCGCGTATCGGTGATGATGCCGCCGCCCAGTACGTATTCGTCTCGGTAAAAAACGGCCGCCTGCCCCGGGGTCACGGCTCGTTGCGGCTTTTCAAAGGTGATCCGGGCCGTATCCGCTGTTTCGGGGTACAGCAGGGCGGGGGCGGCCCTGGTCCGGTAGCGGATCTGGACCGCGACGGGGATGACGTCTCCGGGACGGTCCAGAATGTAGTGCACCTCAACGGCCCGCAGACCGGTACGCCACAACTGTTCCTCGGGCCCCACGATCACCGCGTTTCGCTCACGGTCGAACCCGACTACAAAAACCGGTTTGCCCAGAGCCAGACCCAGACCCCGGCGCTGGCCGATGGTGTAAAACGGTATCCCCTTGTGCCGCCCGAGCACATTGCCCCGGCTGTCCAGAACAGGACCCTCTTTGATCCGTTCTCCGCACCGTGTCCGGATAAACCGCCGGTAGTCGTCTCCCGGGACGAAACAGATTTCCTGACTCTCCGTTGCCGCGAACGGAATCCCGGCCGCACGCGCCCGGCGGCGCACCTGTTCCTTGCTGAATTCACCCAGGGGCAGCAGCAACCTGGACAAACGTTCCTGGTCCAGGTAGAAGAGGACGTAGCTTTGGTCCTTTCGGGGGTCGCGGCCGCGGAGCAGCACATAACGCCGGTGTTCCGGGTCAAATCTCACCCGGGCGTAATGCCCGGTGGCGAAGTAATCGGCGCCGAGGCTGAGCGCATGCCGGAACAGCGCCCCGTACTTCAGGTCCCGGTTGCAGGTGATGCACGGGTTGGGGGTGTTCCCCCGGAGATAGGCTGCGCAAAAAGGACCGATCACCCGGGTTTCGAACAGATCGTGCACGTCGATCACGCGGTGGGGCACGTTCAGGAAAGCCGCAACCCGGGCCGCCTCTTCCGTTACCCGGTCGTTGGTGGCCATGGTCAGCGTGAAAACCCGGTATCCCCGTTCTTTGAGAAGCAGGGCCGTGGTGGCACTGTCCACACCCCCGCTCAGCGCAACCGCCGCCGTGGGCAAAGCCTGCCGACACCCCCTTCCCGAAATGTTAACCCCGAACCGGCCGGAATATGAAACCAAAGGGACCGGACAAAGCAAAGGCCTCCGGACATACTTAGATGTTTTGGCTGACGGTTCCTGCTTTGGAATCCAGACCTATCCGGCGGTTCACTGGAATTCCGCGGGTTTTTGGGTCTTGAACGATGTATAATTATAGGTATGAACTTTGGAGGCGCGGGCAGTGTGCGGGTAAAATGGCTCGATCGCAGTTTGCTGTTGCTGTTTGTTGGATCTTTTGTGGTTTATGCCAACCTGCACCTGGCGTTTATCGTGGCCCCGCTTTATGTCCGGGAGTTGGGGGGCGGCGAGTGGACGGCGGCCTGGCATAACGCGCTGCTCGCCGGCTCGGCGGTCGTTTTCCGTTTTCTCCTCGCTTCCTGGGTGGACCGGTTTGGACGAAAGCGCTGCCTGTTGCTCAGCGGGTCCGCCCTGGTGGTGGCACCCCTGCTGATCCTGCTTAGTGATTCCCTGCTGTTGCCGGCCCTGATCCGCCTGGTACAGGGATTCGGGTTGGCGCTGTACCCGTTGACCGGTAACACGCTGATCGCCGATCTGAGTCCGGTGGCGCGGCGTGGCACGGCGCTCGGGTTGATGCGCCTGATTATCATCACCGCGCTCGTCACCGGACCGCCGATTGCGGCGCTTGTCATCGAGGCGTACGGTTTCCAAACGTTGTTCCTGGTGCTGGGGATTGCAGGCCTCCTCGGCACGACTCCTCTCCTGGCCATCCGCGAACCGGAGTACACTCGTTCCGTGGTTCCCGGCTGGGCCAACATCCGTACGGCGCTGACCTCGCGCCCGTTGCGGATGCTGTTCTCCTCGACCACCGTCTGCGGGTTGGCTTACGGGGTGTTGCTCACCTTTCTGCCCCTCTATGCGGTTCTGGTCGGCATTGAGAATTTCGGCCTGTTTTTCACGGTTTTTGCTTTGAGCGGGTTGTTGTCGGGGGTCATCGCCGGGCGCCTCTCCGATTCCTTCGGGCGCAAGGCCGTACTGTTGCCCGCCCTGGTGCTGTACGGCACCGGCGTTATGTACTTGAGTGCGCTGGCACCGGGCGCCGCCATGACCGCCGGTGCGGTGGCGGCCGGCACCGGTTACGCGGCGTCCCTGACCATGCTCGTGGCCTGGATCGTCGACGAGGCCGGCCGGGAACTCCGGGCGGCTTCCCTCGGTCTTTTCGAGAACGGGATCGACGCCGGCATCATGCTGGGGTCTTTCACCTTCGGCACCGTCATTGCGCTGGCCGGTTACGGGGCCGGCTTTTTGCTGACCGGAACACTGCTCCTGTTGTTCGCGGTCGTCATCGCCGCCACGGGCCGCGGGGCGGTGGGTCGTGCCGGGGCCGACTAGCGTTGTGCCTACCCCGGATCGACTCAACGTGATAAAATAAACCGCAGCGCTGACAAAGGAGTAGAACGATGCCGCAGTTGCGGGTGCTGATTGCCGTTACTGATCAGAGAGAAGGCCAGGGCTTGCGCGACAAGCTTATCAAGGCCGGACACCTGGTGATCGGCCAGGTCCGGGAGGCCAAGGACGTGTTGCGGGTCGCTTTTGAGATCCAACCCGACCTGGTTATGATGGATCCCCGGCTGCCCGATTACGGCGGTTTGGGGGTGGCCCAGGTGATCGATGAGCACCGGGTGGCACCCATTGTGTTTATCACCCGGGACTACGCTGACATCACCCGCCAGGCCGGCAGGGGTTGGTTGTTCAGCTATTTGCTGTCTCCGTACAGCGATGAGGAACTGTACCTGGCGGTGGAGGTGGCGCAATCCAATTTTCAGCGCGTGTTGACCCTGGAGCGTGAGAACGCCCGCCTGAGAAAGTCGCTGGAGGCCAGGAGACTGGTCGAGCGGGCCAAGAGCCTGCTGTTGGAGCAAAAAGGCTGGAGTGAGCGGGAAGCGCACAAGTACCTGCAGAAGATCAGCATGAACACCGCCCGGCCGTTGTCCGTCGTGGCACGTTTGGTGATCAAGGAAATGGAAAGAAACGTTTTGGACAATAACAGTTGATTTTCTACACGGACCGGCAATATAATAAAAGGCGACTGGTCAACATCCGTATACCGGTTCAAGGGGCAAAGGCGTCCCGGGTGAGATTCCCGCCGAGGAATCTGCTTGGGGCGTTTTGTTTTTGGAGAACAGGAGGAATGAGAAGTGGAATTCACCAACGGCACTGGAGAAGTCTTGACCCTGGCGGCCGAAACGGGGGTGAAGTTTGTTCGACTCCAGGTCACGGACCTCACCGGTTCGCTCAAGAACATGGCCGTCACGGTCGAGGAACTGGACCGCGCCCTCGGGGGTGAACTGTCCTTCGACAGCGCGCTTGTCGAGGGGTTTCATGACAGCCGGGAACGGGAGATCCTGCTGGTCCCCGACCCCCGGACCTTTGTCATTTTCCCCTGGCGACCCCGGGACGGCGCGGTGGCCCGTTTGATCTGCGAGGCGGCTTACCCGGACGGCACTCCTTTTCCAACCTGTTCCCGGACCGTCCTTCGCCGGGCGCTGAGCACGCTGGGCGAGCGGGGTTGGTCCCTGCGGGTCGGGGCCGAGATCGAGTTTTTTCTGTTTCACACCGGTGAGAAGGGCCGTCCCACAACCATCACTCACGATCAGGCCGGCTACGGTGATCTCAGTCCGGTGGACCTGGGAGAGAATGCCCGGCGGGACATGGTCCTGACTCTTTCGGAGATGGGCATTCAGGTTCGGTCGTCTCACCACGAGGTTGCCCCCGGCCAGCACGAGGTTGGGCTGGTGGAGGGTGAGGCCCTGGAAATGGCCGACCGGATCGCCACCTTTAAATTCGTGGTGCGGACGGTGGCGCAGCGGCACGGTCTGCATGCTTCATTCATGCCGCGTCCCCTTGCCGGCCGCAGCGGCTCGGGAATGAAACTGCATCTCTCCCTGTGGCACAACGGTGAGAACCTGTTTCACGACCCAAATGACCGGCACCGGTTGAGTGATGCGGCCCGCCGGTTCGCCGCCGGATTGCTTTTTCACGCCCCGGCCCTGACCGCCCTGACCAACCCCCTGGTCAACTCTTACAAACGCCTGACGGTGGACGGCTTTCATCCGGCGTTGGCCGCCTGGTCGGAAGACAGCCGGGCCGCAATGCTCCGGATGCCCGGGAGCGGGGGGACACCGTCCCGGCTGACTCTGCGGAGTCCGGACCCGACGGCAAATCCCTACCTTGCCCTGGCCGGTGTGCTCGCGGCCGGGATGGACGGCGTGGACAGCGACCTTGAACTGCCGGCTCCTCTGGGCGGCACGGTGGACCACAATCTGGACGCCCTCCGGGAGGCCGCCGGAAATGTGGGATTGCCGCGTCACCTGGAAGCGGCCGTGCAGGCCCTCGGGGCCGACATCCTGATCAGGAACACCCTAGGTGAGGAACTCTGTTCACGGTACGCGGCGGCCAAAGAGAGTGAATGGGACCGGTTTCTGGACGTGGTCCACCCGTGGGAGATCGAGACCTACCTGCCGCAGTATTAAGAGACAGAATTCAGAATTCAGAATCCAGAATTCAGAAGCGGGACTACAGAAGAAAAGAGTATCCCAAAGGTTTTTAATAATAGTAAAGCAAGGAGTTTTGACAGATGAATTTGAGCAGCGGCACTAACGCCACCGCGGCCACCACCACCAGACTGCGTACCGGGGAAAGCAAGTGTCCCCAGAGCGGTATGTGTGTCACTTGCCTGGACGGTTGCCCCGGATTCTGCGAAATCGCCAGGTCGGCCGTACGCGGTAAGGAGTTGCTCTACCCCAAGCCGTTCGGCAAAACGACCTCGGCCGGGCAGAAGAAATACCCGGTGGACTATTCGCATCTGAACATTATGGGTACTGCGGTCGGGGCGGTGGGCATCGAACCGGATCCCGACAAGGCTGTTTTCCCGGCGGTCGACCTGCGTTCCAACCTGGGCGCGAACGGCGACCTGCCCCTGCGGTTTCCGGTGGTTATCCCGGCCATGGGCTCAACCGACGTCGCCGCCAACAACTGGGACCACCTGGCGGCCGGGGCTGCTTTGGCCGGGGCCGGCATTGTAATTGGTGAAAACGTTTGCGCCATGGATCCGAAAGCCGAGATCGTAAACGGCCGGGTGGTGCACTCGCCGAATATGGAGCGGCGTATCCGCGCCTTTCAGGACTGGTACGACGGTGCCGGTTTCACGGCGGTCCAGGCCAATGTGGAGGACACCCGGTTGGGCGTTCAGGAGTATTGTATTGAAAAGCTCGGCGTCGAGGCCGTGGAAATCAAGTGGGGACAGGGTGCCAAGGATATCGGCGGGGAAGTCAAGGTGAACAGCCTGGAACGCGCCCTGGAGCTCAAGAAGCGGGGCTATATCGTCTTGCCTGATCCCGAGGATCCGGCCGTCCAGGAAACCTTCGACGAAGGCGCCGTCCGTGAGTTCGAACGTCACTCGCGCATCGGGATGGTGGAGTGGGAGACTTTTGTCGCCCGGGTTGAAGCCCTGCGCCGGGTGGGGGCCAAGTACGTGTTCCTCAAGACTGGTGCATACCGGCCGGCGGATCTGGCCCGCGCCGTCAAGTTCGCGTCGGACGCCGGGCTCGACCTGCTTACGATCGACGGGGCCGGCGGCGGCACGGGAATGAGCCCGTGGCGGATGATGAACGAGTGGGGGATACCCACCTTGTACCTGCAGGCGCTGCTGACCAAATGCTGCGACCACCTGGCGGCGAAGGGCGCCTACGTTCCTCCGGTGTGCGTCGCCGGCGGGTTGACGCTCGAGGACCACATGTTCAAGGGATTTGCCTTGAGTGCGCCCCACGTCAAGGCCATCGGGATGGGCCGTTCTCCCCTGGCGGCGGCCATGGTCGGCAAGACGGTCGGCGAATCGATCAAACGGGGTCGGGTACTCCAGGAGTATCAGGCCTATGGCAATCGGGTTGAACGGGTGTTCATCCTGGCGACCGAACTCAAGGCCCGGCTCGGTGCGGACTATGACCGCCTCCCGACCGGCGCCATCGGCGTTTACACCTACTTCGACCGGCTGGCGCAGGGTCTCAGGCAGTTTATGTGCGGCGCCCGCAAGTTCGGGCTGCGGCACATCACCCGGGATGACCTGGTGGCCCTGACCCCGGACGCCGCAAGAGTTACCGGCATCAGATACATCATGGATGCTGACGCCGAGGAAGTCGACAATATACTTGGATAATGTATACTTTCTCAAAACGGCTGAAAAGCCTTGATTATTGCCTTGGCAGAACATATAATTATTTGATAAGTTAAATAGTCCGGATACAACGCGGTGTCCGATACGTATGAGTGGCGAAGGTGCCCTCGGCAGACTGTAAAAGGTCTGCGGGGGCATTTCTTATTTCGATATTGCGGGCGGGGACGCGGTCTCTTACAGGGGGTATACGGGGTTTGGCAAAGCAGGAGCGCATAATTCTGGCGGATCCGGACATACACGGGCGCACCAACGTCAAGGCCATGCTGAGCCGGGCCGACTTCCTGGTGATCGGTGAGGCCGAAGACGGGATTACCGCGCTCAAGATGATCCGTGACCGGCAACCTGATCTGGTGCTTGCGGACACCGCCCTGCCGGGGTTGAATGGTTTCGAGTTGGCCGGAATCGTGCACGATGATCACCTGGCCCCGGTCATCGTGATGTCCAATTTGTTTGGACGGGACTTGCCGGCCAGGTTGCGCGAAGTCCGGGCTTCCGGATTCTTGGAGAAGCCGGTGGAAATCACGAGCCTGCTTTCAGTGGTCGAGGTGGCCCTGACGCATTATGAGGAGGTGATGGAGTTGGAGCGGCAAGTAGCCAAGCTGAAGGACGAACTGGAGACCAGGAAGGTGGTGGAGCGGGCCAAGGGTGTACTGATGAGCTCTCTGGGTTTGTCCGAAGCCGAGGCTTTTCGCCGGATCCAGAAACAGAGCATGAATCGGCGCCTTTCCATGCGCGCCGTGGCCGAAGCGATCATCCTCGCCCACAACGTCTAGTAAGCGTGGTAGTACGGACGATATGGGTTATCGCCGGAGTACATCGGAGGCAAAGGCTCCAGCTCCAGGGTATGAAGAGAGTGGCTGTGCACAAAGCACAACGGTTGACTTGCATATACCGACGACCGACCACCGACGAACGAAAGAGCCAGGCTAAAAGAATAGGTACGGCGAGGTACCATACAGCGGCAACGGCGCCCTGTGCGGGGAGGTGGAGTCCCACCGGCCCTGCGGGGGCGCGTTTATTTTCCCACACAAGTCTACCGAAAGAAGGGTTAAACAGTGGATCTTGCGGCAAAACAGGGAATCCTTGAAAAGGCCAGACGGCTGGGAGTGAAATTTGTCCGGCTGCAGTTCACCGACATCATGGGGGTGCTGAAAAATATCGCCATCCCGATCGAACAGCTGGAAAAGACGCTCGACGGCGAACTGATGTTTGACGGTTCTTCGATCCACGGCTTCGCCCGGATTGAAGAGTCGGACATGTATCTGCGCCCGGACCCGGGCACCTTCGTGATCTTCCCGTGGCGGCCCCGGGACGGCGCGGTGGCGCGCCTCATCTGTGATGTCTACAATCCCGACGGCACGCCGTTTGCCGGCTGCCCGCGCAACTGCCTGCGCCGGGTGCTGGAGGAAGCCCGGGCAATGGGCTTTTCGATGCAAGCCGGACCGGAAATGGAATTCTTCCTATTCCACGTTGACGCCGACGGCAAGCCGCTTCTGGAAACGCACGACAAGGCCGGGTATTTTGACCTGTCCCCCGTCGACAAGGGCGAAAACGCCCGCCGGGAAATGGTCATGGCCTTGGAGGAGATGGGCTTCGAGGTCGAGACATCCCACCACGAGGTGGCGCCCGGGCAGCACGAAATCGACTTCAAACACTCGAACGCCCTGGACGTGGCCGACAAAATCGTCACCTTCAAGTTCGTGGTCCGCACGTTGGCCCAGCGTCATGGTCTGCACGCCACCTTCATGCCGAAACCGGTGTTCGGCATCAACGGGTCGGGAATGCATATGAACCAGTCACTGTTCCGCGGCGAGGAGAACGCCTTTTTCGATCCGAACCAGCCCGAGGGACTGAGTCAGACCGCGCTGTATTACATCAGCGGGTTGTTGAAGCACGCCCGGACGATGACCGCCATCACCAACTCGACGGTCAACTCGTACAAGCGGCTCGTGCCGGGTTACGAAGCGCCGGTGTACGTGGCCTGGGCGGAAGGAAACCGCAGTTCGCTCATCCGGATCCCGCAGAAGCGGGGCCTGTCGACCCGCGTGGAACTGCGCAACCCGGATCCGGCCTGCAACCCCTACCTCGCCCTGGCGGCGAACCTGGCGGCCGGCCTGGACGGGATCAAGAACAAGATCGACCCGCCGCCGCGGTTCCCGATCAACATCTACCACATTACCGATGCGGACCGCGTCGAACGGGGCATAACCAGCCTGCCGGGCAGCCTGGAGGAAGCCGTCAAGGAAATGCAAACCGACCCGGTAATACGCAAGGCGCTGGGCGAGCACATTTACGAAAAGTTCATTGAGGCCAAAATGGCCGAATGGGACGATTACCGAATTCAGATCTCCCCCTGGGAGATTGAACGGTACCTGGTCAACTACTGAATCTGAATATGGAAAGTAGGTGAGGATAAGTGCGTGAGGGGATGGTGAGGATCCCTTCGGGATGCGCGATCTCCGGGATCATCAGCACGAAGGGGATCCGGTTCAACGGCGAAGCCATCAACAGATCTATCGCCTGCATGCACGAACGTTCCAACGGTTTGGGGGGCGGGTTTGTGGCCTACGGGATATACCCGGAATACCGGGATCTCTACGCGCTGCACCTGATGTACGAGACCCCTCAAGCGCGCGGGGAAACCGAGGAATACCTGCACAAGCATTTTACCGTACACCAAGCGGAACTCATCCCGACCGGAAATGCGACCGGGATCGGCGAGGCGCCGGCACTATGGCGTTACTTCGTCCGGCCGGAACGAAAGGAAACGGAAAACGGGCCGGTGCGGGACAACGACGATTACGTCACCGCCTCCGTCATGACGATCAACAGCCGGATTCACGGTGCCTTCGTGTTTTCCTCGGGCCGGAACATGGGTGTGTTCAAGGGTGTGGGTTACCCGGAAGATATCGCCCGCTTTTTCCGGCTGGAAGAGTACGAGGGCTACATGTGGGTGGCGCACGGCCGTTTCCCGACGAACACGCCGGGTTGGTGGGGCGGCGCGCACCCGCTGGGGGTGCTGGACTGGTCGGTCGTGCATAACGGAGAGGTTTCCTCCTACGGGATCAATAAGCGTTACCTGGAAATGTTCGCCTACCGCCTGGAACTGCAGACCGACACCGAGGTGATCGCCTATCTGTTTGACTTGCTGCACCGGCGCCACGGCGTACCGCTCGACCTGGTGTGCCGGACGCTGACCGCGCCTTTCTGGAAAGACATCGACCGCGGCGACGAACGGGAACGGGAGGTCTACACCGCCCTGCGCCGGGTGTACGGGTCGGCCATGCTCAACGGTCCGTTCAGCGTCATCGTCGCGTTCAACGGTACGATGATCGGTTTGAACGACCGGATCAAGCTCAGGCCCATGGTCTGCGGCCGAAAGGATCACTTCACCTTGATGGGCAGCGAGGAAAGCGCGCTCCGGGAAGTGGCCGGTGACCTGGACGAGGTCTGGCACATCCGCGCCGGTGAACGGTTTATCGCCCGACTGGAAGAAGGTGTCACCGTATGAGGAACTACCTGCCACCGGAGTATATCGTCCATATCGATCAAGACCGCTGCCGGCGCTGCGGCGAATGTGTCCGGACCTGCGCGTTTGGAACCCTGCGGTTCGAGCACGGCGCTTGGCGGCAGGCGATGAGCGTTTTCCAGCACGGTCGGGACGATCTCGAACGGGTGTTCGACCGGATCAGAGACAACGTTCCCGACCGGGTGGCGGCCGACAACAAAAAGTGCGTGCAATGCCACTACTGCGTCGCACACTGCCCGGAGGGGGCGATCAGCATTCAGCCGAACCCCTTGGCTTACCGGGGCAACCACCACTGGGAACCGCACCATCTGAAGAACATCTGGTTGCAGGCCGAGACCGGCGGCATGGTGCTGACCGGGTCGGGAAACGACAAGGCGTACTTCAGCTATTTTGACCACATGGTCCTGGATGCCTGCCAGGTGACCAACCCGTCCATCGACCCCTTGCGGGAGCCGATGGAGTTGCGTACCTACCTGGGTTCGCTGCCCGACGCCCTGGAATTCGAGTCCGGCCCTGAAGGACCGGTGCTGAAAACCAGGCTGGCCCCTTCGGTCAGGCTGGACACCCCGCTGGTGTTTCCGGCGATGTCCTACGGGGCAATCAGCCTCAACGCCCAGAAGGCGCTGGCCAAGGCCGCCGTGTCCTGCGGCATCCTGATGAACACTGGCGAGGGCGGGATGCACGAGGATTTGTATCCCTACGCCCACCGCATGGTGGTCCAGGTGGCCTCGGGACGTTTCGGGGTCAACCCGGGTTACCTGCGGCGCGGCGCGGTGGTCGAGATCAAGATCGGGCAGGGTGCCAAGCCGGGTATCGGCGGGCACCTCCCCGGAGAGAAAGTCGACGAGGGTGTGTCCCAAACGCGCATGATCCCGGTGGGCAGCGACGCGCTGTCGCCGGCCCCGCACCACGACATCTATTCCATTGAAGACTTGTCCCAGCTCATCTTTGCCCTCAAGGAGGCGACCGAGTACACCAAACCGGTTTCCGTGAAGATCGCCGCGGTGCACAACGTTGCGGCCATCGCCTCCGGAATCGCCCGGGCGGGGGCCGACATTATCACGATCGATGGGTTCCGGGGCGGTACGGGAGCGACACCCCTGGCCATTCGGGATCACGTCGGCATCCCGATCGAGATGGCCCTGGCGGCGGTCGACGACCGGCTGCGCCGGGAGGGCATCCGCAACCGGGTTTCCCTGGTCGCCTCCGGCGGTATCCGCCACAGCGGGGACGTGGCCAAGGCCATCGCCCTGGGTGCGGACGCGGTGGCGATCGGTACGGCCGCCCTCATCGCCATGGGCTGCCGCCTTTGTCAGAAGTGCTATACCGGTAACTGCAACTGGGGCATCGCCACCCAGAAGCCCGAACTGACCGCGCGGCTGGACCCGGATCGGGCGGCCGAAAACCTGGCCAACCTGATCCGCGGTTGGTCCCTGGAACTGAAGGAAATCCTCGGGGCCCTGGGACTGAACTCGGTGGAGAGCCTGCGGGGCAGCCGCCTCCGGCTGCGCGGCGTCGGTCTCTCGGATGCCGACCTGCAGGTGCTGGGGATCAGGAACGCGGGTGTAGGCGCGTAATGGTCGTCGGTGGTCGGTCGTTGGTCGTCGGAAATAGAGGAAAGCATCGGGTACGCCGTTGCATAAATGAATGGTCGTTGGCGGTCGGTGGTTTGGCAGTTGGAGGCGGTACCAGACGAGAGGTGGGTGTGACTGATGCTGCGTATTGATGCCGCCGGGGTGCACTACCGGCACTTGAATGAACAAATCCGGGAGACCGTCAGGGCCGGGGAAACGGTCTTGGTGCTGGACAACGTCAACGGCCAGCGGTACATTGGTACCGGTCTGGAGTCCGACCAAGTTCGCATCACCATCCACGGCGTGCCCGGCAACGACTTGGCCGCCTTTATGAGTGGTCCGGCGATCACGGTTTGGGGTAACGCCCAGGACGGCGTTTCCAACACCATGAACTCGGGGACGGTGGTGGTCCACGGTGGAGCCGGGGACGTCCTGGGTTACGGAATGCGCGGGGGAAAACTATTCATCCGGGGCGATGTGGGTTACCGGGTGGGCATCCACATGAAGGAATACAAGGACCTGGTGCCCGTCCTGATGGTCGGGGGTAGGGCCGGCGCTTTCTTCGGCGAGTATATGGCCGGGGGGCGGTTGATTCTCCTGGGTCTGGACCGTCCCGCCGGCAGTCCCTTGACCGGGGATTACCTGGGTACCGGGATGCACGGCGGGGTTATCTATCTCCGGGGACGCCCGGAAGAACACACCCTCGGGCGGGAGGTCAAGATGTTTGACCTGGACGAGGTGGACTGGGCTTTCTTGAACCCGCTGTTGGATGAATTCTGCCGCTATTACGACCGGGACCCAGGGCGGCTGCGGGCGGCCGAATTCCGCAAACTGGTCCCGGTATCGCACCGCCCCTACGGGCTTCTGTACACGCCCTGACATAGGATCTCTCCTCCAAGCCCTTTTGTGCCGCGGCCGCGGTGTTTTTTTGCCTCCACCGTTGGGTGACCGGGTACACCCGTGCGGTCTTCGACATATATTGATAGGGATGACAATTATTGGGGGAGGGAAGTCAAGATCCTTGCGTAGAAGTATTATGGCTGGAATGCATAATCACATATATCTTGTCGTTACCGGGGTGTCGCAGGGTCATACCCACTGCATCGGCGGGGTGACCGGTGAACCCATTGTGGAGGCTTACTCACACGTCCACGAAATTACGCCGACTACGACCACCTACGACCAATCCCACTTACACTGGTTGGCGCTGAGAACCGGTCCCGCGATCCGGTTGACGGGGGGCGGACACGTGCACGCCTTCGAGGGGATCACCGGTACCGGCGTGCCGGAAGATCCGGCCCACGCCCACTTTTTCGAAGGGATATCGGGATTGGGACCGGACCCGGACTCCGCCACGTAGTAAGGTGAAACTAAGGGGTCAGACCTCTTAGTTTCAAGGATCGTTAACAAAGGGGCCTGACCCCTTAGTTCAGCCCCTTAGTTTCAGCGTCAAACGGCCGGTTTTTCTTCTTTCCGGCCCCTTTGTTTGTCTTTTCATGTATGGTATAGTACCTACGTAGTGTATTCCAAGCTTAATATTGGACGATAGATGCGGGGAGAGGATACCGGTTGAATGACTACACGACCGAAGATGTGCGCCTGCTCGCCAAAGAACATAAGGTCAAATTCATCCGCCTTCAGTTCACCGATATCTTCGGAGTGCTGAAGAATGTGGCCATCACCGTGGAACAACTGGACAAGGCCTTAAACAACGAGTTAATGTTCGACGGCTCCGCGATCGAGGGTTTCGTGCGGATCGAGGAATCGGACATGTACCTGTACCCGGACCCGAACACCTTCGTTATTTTCCCGTGGGAGGCCCGGGACGGGACGGTGGCCCGGTTGATCTGCGACATATACAACCCGGACGGCACCCCGTTCGAAGGCGACCCCCGTTACGTTCTGCGCCGCGCCGTCCGCGACGCGGCCGCGCGGGGCTACACCATGTACGTGGGACCGGAGGCCGAGTTCTTCCTGTTCCACGTGGACGAAGAGGGCCGGCCGACCACCCACACCCACGACCGGGCCGGCTACTTCGACTTGGCCCCGGTGGACCTGGGCGAGCAGGCGCGGCGGGACATGATCCTCACCCTGGAACAGCTTGGTTTTGAAATCGAAGCTTCACACCACGAGGTCGCCCCCGGGCAGCACGAAATCGATTTCAAGTACGACGACGCGCTGGACGTGGCCGACAAAATAGTCACCTTCAAATCGGTTGTGCGTACCGTCGCCCAGCGGCACGGACTGCACGCCACCTTCATGCCCAAACCGCTTTTCAATGTGGCCGGGTCCGGCATGCATTTGAACCAATCCCTGGTCAGCAATGGAATCAACGCCTTCTACAATCCGGAAACCGACAACCAGTTGAGTTCAGACTGTCTGTACTACGTTGGGGGACTGATCCGGCATGCGCGGCCGATGACCGCGATCCTGAATCCGACCGTGAACTCGTACAAACGCCTGGTTGCCGGTTACGAGGCGCCGGCGTACATCGCCTGGTCCAACCGCAACCGCAGTCCACTGGTTCGGATTCCAGCGAAGCGCGGGATGTCCACCCGGATCGAACTGCGCAGCCCCGACCCCTCATGCAATCCCTACCTGGCGCTGGCCGTTTGTCTCCAGGCGGGTCTGGACGGCATCAAGAATCAGATCGTGCCGCCCCCGCCCTGTGACCGGAACATCTACGCAATGAGCGAGGCCGAACTGGCGGCGTTGAATATCGGTTTACTGCCTGAAAACCTGCGGGAGGCGCTCCTGGACCTGCAGAATAGTGCGCTGATGCGTCAAGCGCTCGGGGGGCACGTTTTCAACCGGTACCTGGAGGCCAAACGGATTGAGTGGGAGCGATACCGGGCGCAGGTGCATGCTTGGGAGTTGGAAGAATATCTGACGAAGTTCTAGAATACAAGAAGTCAGAAGCTAACGAAAGGAAATCGCCCCGCCGGGGGGCGATTTTGTGATGACTCGGGGAGGGGTTTAGGCGAACGGTCCGTGGATTCCGGGAACCATGCCTCCGGCGGGCGTCGCGACCGGGGAGTACATGTGCTGCATCTGGTTGAACACAGGTCTTTCCATCACCGGCACCTGATAAAAGCCTTTCTGGTTCATGTAGTGGAATATCTCGTAAGCCATGTTGCTGTCACTGATTGCCACGTTGGTCAGGAAGTTAGCGCAGGTCGGGATCGGCCATCTCCAACGCCGCCCGCATGGCGCTGACGGCGCCGCACTTGTGGGTCTCTCCTTTCCCGAACCGTATGCGCCGGGTGGAAATTCATGTTTTCTTGATAGCGATTATGTTTACCGGGCTTCAGGCATAAGTGAGAAGGGAGAAAACCCCTGGGAGGAAGCCTTGTGGCCGTGATCGGCATCACTTGCCTCCACGATAACGAAAAACAGTCGGCCTGGTTGCCCGACCATTATTTCCGCGCTGTCGAAAAGGTTGGGGGGACATCGGTGTTGTTGCCGCCGCTTGGGCCGGGGGTGGTGGTCATCAGGCTGGTCCAAATGCTGGACGGTCTGTTGTTGGCCGGGGGTGAAGACCTTGACCCGCTGTATTTTGGTGAGGAACCTCTTCCGGCCACCGGCCTGATCGCTCCGGACCGGGACCGTTTTGAAATCGCCCTGGTCCGGGAGGCGCTGAGGGCCGGTCGGCCCGTTCTTGGAATCTGCCGGGGATTACAGGTGTTGAACGTCGCCGCCGGGGGGGACATCCACCAGGATATCTCCCTGGCGGGGGCCCGGTTCAAACACTTCCAGAACGCCCCCCGCTGGTACCCGACACACCAACTGCAGGTGA
>JACUUW010000173.1 GCA_014859075.1 Desulforudis sp. | reverse complement strand
ACCAGGTACCAGTCGGTTACCGGATCAAAGCGCACTTCCCGACCCAGAAGGCTTTGCTTGCGGAAGGCCACCACTTCCTCCCGGGCCACCCGCAGGGCCTCCTCGGGATCCAGGCGCCGGAGCTCGCCGGTCTCTGGTTCGGCTTCGCCGGTCAGCACCGGCCAGGCCTCGGAAAGCACCCCCAGCGTGGGCCCGTAGGTGGCCAGGTAGAGGTCCACGCCGCCGATGCCCGCTGCCTGGTACTCCCGGGCCTTTTCTCTGGCCACCCGGCGCACCCGCCCCTTGAGGTCGTCCCACCAGGCGGGCGAGGTCTCGACGGCGCGCTTGCGGCAGGACAGGAGGATAGTACTCTGCGCGGCGTTTTTCTTGATCTGGTGCAGGGAGTGCTCAAACTCCGTACGTATCGGCCATGATGACCTGATGACAAATCCGGCTTCTATGAGCGCCCGGCCCACGGCCTCCCAGGCGTCGGCCCGCTTGTGGGTGAACATGACGGTGAGCACGCCGTCGTCACGGAGGATCCGGCGGAACTCCCGGAAACAGGCGAACATCTTGCGCTGATAATCCTGGTCGGCCAGGTCTTTCGGCCTACGGCCCCGAAGCCCCTTGAAGCGGGCCGGGTTGGCCACCGCCTCGGAGTCTTTGTCCGTGAGGAGGGTGCTGAACGCTTCGGGGTAGAGGTCGCCCACCGTGCGCTTGAGCCACACGTAGAAGAAGTCGGAGAGCTCTCCGTACATCACGTTGTCGTAGTACGGAGGGTCCACTACCACCGCATGGACGCTGCCCGAGGCAACGTCCCGCAGGTCGGCCGCGTTGGCCAGGCGCGTTCTTACCGGCTCGGGGGTCTCCGGACGGAAAAACAGCCGGGGAGCCGCCGGGCCGGCCAGACGGGCCAGGTCGCGGTATGCGTCCAAAACCTGGCTAAGCGCCCAATCAAAACCGCCTCTTCCTGGCAAGATCATGTTCATTTCACCGTGGCTCCACTTGAAGGAGAAGTCGTGGCGGTCGAAGGTATTTGCCAAGATACATCTTTGAGGTACCCAACGAGCCATCCGAGAGTTTCGGTCTAGTCCCTTATCCAAGACAAATGCAAGGTATGTTAGAACAGCCCTGACGCGGTCTTCGGAAAGCTCCCGGCGCACCTCTTCGGCTACTTCCCGGTAGCATTCCAGGTAGGTGAGCAGTGACAGGAGCTGGCGTGGTGAGAAGAGATCCTTCCACGTCCGCATCCCGTAGCGATGTGGTTCTGTAGTCTTTAAGCCGTCGGGAATCTCTTCACTCAGAACCAGCCCTTCTAACTCCCAACCCGGCAACCGGCGGCGCAGCTTGTCTTCCGCTTGGGCTACTGCTTCAAGGTCGCGCTCCGTGGGCAGGCGAAAATCCTTGCCACGTTCTGTCTGGATGACCACGGCATAAAGCTGTGCTCCCATGCGGCCTGCTTGGGCTTCGGCCTTGATGTAGTCATCGGGAATGGCCTCGTTGGTCCACGGCGAGATACCCACTCCTCGTCTGAGAGTTCCTGAAGACGGGTTCGCAGCACGGGCCTTCTTCCCCCGGAGGATCTCGAAACGGCATTGCCCCGTTGAATGATCGGGAATCAAACGCATCGCGACAAGGGCAGATTCAGGCCCGCCCTTTGGATTGCGAAGCCACCAGTTGGGCGAGAGGGGGACAGGGTTGCCCGTATATGGACAAGTCACCGTGCGAGCCCATATGTAATCAAGCACTGCCTCTCCGGGATTACTAGGGTAAAAAGGCGCGAGAATGCCTTGAACTTTTTCACCCCATTGACTGCCGTAATGCTTGATGTCGGACACCAGGCTTTCCCCAAATTTTGCCGGATAATCCACAGTAGCATGAAGAACCACATAGGCTACCGGATTAAGCTCACTTGCGAAAACGTTAAATCCTGAGCGAAGGCCTTCCAACGGAATTGAGCCTCCACCAGCCATAGGATCGGCAACGATGATATCCGTATCGGACCAGGTCTGTCGTACCAGCTTTTTTAGAACCTGTATATCTTCTTTGTCGGGATCGGTAGTAAATGCACGAGGATACCCGTATGCGCTACCTGGAAACCGTATTCCTGTACTTTTGGCTGCGTTGATAGCCCGCCTCACGGCAACAGGATCGCCTCGGATACCGAGGAGGCGTTCCAAAACCCAGGCGTAATACGCCCCCCTTGTCGGAAACCGTTCCCGAAGTTCGCCGGGCCAATCGGGGTCCCAGGCCGGCAGCACGCTGGCCAGCACCGCCGCCCGGCTCACCACCAGAGGCCGCCTGGCCCACCACACGTGGAGGAAATAAAGTGGGGGGAGAGCACTGCTTGCTGCTCGCTCCCGCTGGCTTTCCGCCCCCAATGGTGCCACGGGGAGCCATTCTTCGATCAAGATCCGGGGTCGTCCGCCAGCCACAAGAACACCACCCTGTTACTCGGGCGCCACAAGGGTTCGCAGGGCCCGTTGTGCCGCAAAACCTGACCCTTCGGCCGTACACTTGGCAAACCAGTAGTAGACTTCCTCATCGGACATGGACCGGACGGCCGCCGCCACCCGGTCTATCCGGGAAGACTTGCTCAACGGCTTCACGGCCAGCAGAGCGAGCCCCAGCCGGACCGCCCACGGTTCCTTGAGCTCAAAGGGCGCTTCCCTGGTACGGGCGAACTCGCCGGGCCGGTAACCCGAACGCTTCAGGGCTTCCAGAACCTGGTCGACCACCGACGCCAGGGGCGGGCCCCAGACCCGGACGGCCATCCGTTGTTTCAGGCCCGCTCCGCCGTTGACCAGCTGGCGCAATTCCACCCCGTAGTCCGGGCCTTCGCGGGGCAAAACGAAAAGCAGGAACTGCGTGGCTCTGGTCATGGTCTGTCCTCCGGCTCCGCTTTGGCTTTGATGTGACCCAGGTTCAGCGTTCTCAACACTTCCCGGATGCTGTTTAACCGGTCGGGGCTTCCCTCGCCTTCGGCGAAGCCGATGGTCAGCGAAGCGTTGACGTGGAACCGGCCCGCTTGCCGGAACAGGGGGTCGGTGACGTCCTTTAGGCGGCGGTAGCGTTCCCACGGGCCGCGGAACTCCAGTCGCAGGTCTTCCTTCGTGCCGAAGTCGGCCGCGGCCTTGACATCCAGGTTGAATCCTCCTGGGCCCATCTGGGGAACGGCCAGGCCGATGCTCTGCAGCTCCTGGGCACCTTCCCGTCCGTCACCGGAGACCGAGATCTGCAGGGTCCTGAGCGCCGGGATCCCGGCGTCGTGCATCTTGTCCACCAGGCGCTGGAGGGCCTGGTCGACGTTTCCCTCGGCCTGCAGGAGAACCTCTTCCTCCTCGGGCTCCTCACGGGCGCAGACGCATTCCGGGGCGGGGTTACCGCACACCGGACAGCGCTCCGGCAGGACCGTTTCGCCCTTTATGGGTATGCTGCGGCGCGCGGCCTCTTCCGGTTCCATCAGGTCCGCGTCATCGTCCAGACGCACCAAGGGAGGGGGCGAGGAGGCACCGTAGCCCACGCCCTCGGCCGGGTCGTAGTACACCCAGTGGCCCCGGGTGATGCCCTCCCGGATGCCCTTTTTCAGGGGCTCGGGATTAAACAGGATGCGCAAGGCCCGGCGCCGGGCATATGCGCGGCGTAGGTCTCCCGGGGTCACCGACGGGCGCCCCATCGTCCAGGCCACGTGTTTCAAGTATTCTGGCGCAACCGGCGCGTCGTCGGCCGTGTGCGCCTTATCCAGCCGGCGGAGCGCTTCCAGGAGGACGTGGCTCTGGTCCTTCTTGACGTCCCCCTGTTCCTGAGCCGAGAGCACCTCCCGGGCCAGCCCGGCGGACCGGGCCGGCACATCGCCGGAAGGATAGTACAGAAACCGGTAAGTCCGGTGGATGGCCAGGCGCAGCTGCAGTTCGGAGTTGCCCCGGAGTTCATCCAGCTTCCGGCGCTGCTCGCGGGTCAGGCTTTCATGACGGTCGGAGTCCGTGGCCAGTCGGGTGACCGCCAAGTGGTACTTGCCCTCCTGAACCAGGCGGGACACCTGGGC